>JANLTL010000235.1:0-1640 GCA_031362905.1 Burkholderiales bacterium
CAGATTGAAGAATCGGCACGTGCTGATCTGCAGCGTATCCGTCAGCTACGCGTTACGAGCACCTCGGGCAAATCCGTGCCGCTGACCGCTGTTGCCGATGTCAACTTTGGCGAAGGCCCAAGTACGCTCACGCGCTATGACCGCGACCGCAGCGCTACGATTGGAGTCGATCTTCAACAGGGCTTGGCGCTATCGACCGCACGCGACAAATTTCTTGCAGCCGTTGAAGAACTGAAGCTACCGAAGGAGGTGCGCTTGCAGCCAGGCGGCGACGCTGAAATCCAAGACGAAGTTGCCAACGGCTTCATCACCGCCATGGGTACCGGCTTGATGATCGTACTTGGCGTGCTGATTCTGCTGTTTAATAGCGTCACACAGCCGATTACCATTCTGCTGTCGCTACCGCTTTCTTTCGGCGGTGTGGTGCTTGCGCTCCTCGCAACCAACAATCCTGTCAGCATGCCGGTCTATATCGGATTGCTTATGCTCATGGGCATCGTGACCAAGAACGCAATCATGCTTGTCGACTTCGCGGTTGAAAAAATGAAAGAAGGCATGGAGCGCAACGAAGCCATTATCGACGCAGGCCGCAAGCGCGCCCGCCCCATCATCATGACCACGCTTGCCATGGTCGCTGGCATGATCCCCAGCGCCTATGCTCTCGGCGACGGCGGCGAATTCCGCGCACCCATGGCAATCGCGGTGATCGGCGGGCTGCTGGTATCGACCGTTCTATCGCTCGTCTTCGTGCCATCGTTCTTCACGGTCATGGATGACGTGGGCCGGCTGCTCACCTGGATGTTCGGCCGCTTCATTGGGGCAACCGATGAGCCGGGTGAAGAAGACGCGGCAGACGGCGTGCACAAACCAGTAGATAGCGAACCAGCTAAGGCGGCACCGGCCAAAGCTCAGACCGGCAACATCGCCATCGCTGCAGAATAATAATAATCCTGGCGCCTTCATTGAGATTTGTGCGCCGCATCACTACGTTGTGTGCGCGCGCCACTTTGGCGTGACTTAGCGCCATTCTGGAGGAACTGCCCGTGTTCGATGCCAAATCCATTCTCGAATCTCTCGTTCGCGGCGCGGCTGAGCCAGCCCAAGGCCAAGGCGGTGGCGGGCTTGCCGACATTCTGGGTCAGGTCCTCGGCGGGGCACAGAACCAGGGCGCGCAACGCGGACAGCCTCAGGGCGGCGGTGGCCTTGGCGATCTCCTCGGCGAGCTCGAACGCAGCATTCAGGGCAAAGGGGCCGCGCGCAACGCGGTTGAAGCGCCACGCCCACAAACGGGCGGCGGCCTTGAAGATATTCTCGGTCAATTGAAGGATCACCTCGGAAAGGCAGGCGGTGCCATTCAAGGCGGTCAGGGCGGCGGTGGCGGCGGCGGTCTCATGGATGTGCTGGGCAAAATTCTGTCACAGGCCACACAGGGTGTGAAGGAAGGCGCGGGCAAGATCGACAGCGCTACGGGCGCCAACGAAGCATTTGGCAAGGCGACGGGTCAAAACCCTGCCGACCTGCTCAAGCAACTGCAAGATTTGGTGCGTGACAATCCACTCGCGGCCGGTGGCGCAATGGGCGGGCTCGGCGGATTGGTGCTCGGAACCAAGACGGGTCGATCAATTGCAGGCAGCGCCGCC
>JANLTL010000326.1:0-2855 GCA_031362905.1 Burkholderiales bacterium
ACCAGGTCGACGCCCGCCGCAGCACGCAGCAGCTCGGCCGAGATTTGCGCCACGCTGCCAATGCCGGATGAGCCGAAGTTGAGTTTGCCCGGGTTCGCTTTGGTATAGGCGATGAGCTCGCGCACGGTACGAAACGGTGCGCTGGTCCCGGCGGTCAGGATGGTCGGCGTCAGCGCCACAGCGCCAATCGGTGTGAAGTCGTTGACCGGGTCATACGGCTGCGCTTTCACCAGGCGCGGACCAATCGCGTAGGCACTCAGGCTGGAGAGCGTGAGAGTGTAGCCGTCGGGTGCCGATTTGGCGACCGCGCCGGTACCGACCATGCCGCCCGCGCCCGCGCGGTTGTCCACCACCATCGATTGGCCCAGCACCTCGGTCATCTTCTGCGCCAGCACGCGCCCGATGATGTCGGATACGCCGCCCGGGCCGTAGGGCACCACCAGGCGAACTGCACGCGCCGGATAGGCTACCGCGTCTGCCGTTTGCGCCCAGGCCTGGGTGGCCGGCAAGCAGGTCATTGCTGCTGTGGCGGTCAGGCCAAGCAAGCGCGCGAAGTTGGTTTTCATGAGAGTTCTTTCGTTGAACATTGCCAGGTCACGCTGTGTTTTTAAGATACTTCTCCAGATCCACCGGCGGATACACCACCTTGACGAAGCGTTCCAGTTTCTCGGGTGGCAAGGTTGCATCGATGATGACTTTGGCGACCACACCGTGCGCATCCGACGAAGGGTCGAGCTCGTTGCCGTGCGCGCCGGGAATCGGAATCACGTCCTCATGCCAACGCACGCGGGTGCCGATGGCCCACATCACATCGGCCGGGTCAAAAATGTCGACATCGTGATTGACCACGATGATGGTCTTGAAATTGACATGCGCCGCCATCGCCGCCAGCGCCACATTGCGCGCTTCGCCCGGCTCCGGGTTGTTGAGGCTGATGATGGCGGTGAATCCTGCAGCGTAAGGCGGCAGATGCACCGCGTTGAGCCGCGGCGTGATGTGCCGCACGAAGCGCGCCAGCAGCGGCTCGCGCGTGATCATGTTGCCGACACTGACATGCTCGTAACCGCCGCCATTCATGGTCTGGAAGATCGGGTTGTTGCGATGCGTGATGCGTGTGATCTTGGCTACATGCTTGGGGTCGGCGCCCGAATAGTGCCCGGTGAACTCGGCCATCGGCCCTTCCATCTGGCGCACCCCGGCCAACACTTCGCCTTCGAGAATGATCTCGGCAAACGCAGGCACCATTACGTCGCAGGTCTTGGCGCGCACCACCGGCATCGGCGCGCCGCGCAGGGCGCCGGCGATGTCGTATTCATCGCCGTCGTAGCGAAATGCCGCCGCCATCATCAGCACCGGATCGGGGCCAATGGCCACGCAAAACGGCAGGTTCTGCCCCTTTGGTTCGATCTTGTCGAAGAACACCTTGATGTGGCGCCAGATGTTCATGCTGATGCCGGTGCGGTCGGCGCCGTAGATCTGCATGCGGTTGTACGAGAGGTTGTGGCGGCCGGTCTCCGGGTCGCGCGCGATCACCACGCCGGCGGTAATGAAGGCACCGGCATCGAGCGGGGAATGGGTGGGGATGGGCCAGCGCGCGAGGTCGGGTGCATCGATCACGACTTCCTGCGAGGGTGCGGCACCGCTGTGCGCCGCATAGGGCACCGGCTGCTCGGTCGCCGCCGCCATGCGCGCACCGATTTGTTCCACCGGGCAACCGAGCGCCAGCGCAATCCGGCGCGGCGAGCTGAGCAGACTGCCGACCACGTTGACGTCATGCCCCCTGACGGCGTGAAAGAAGGCGGCCTTGCCGGTGCGCTCGCACGCGCTCAGCACGGCGCCGAGCTCGCGCACCGGATCGACCTCGCGGCGAATCTCGTTCATGTCGCCCGCAGCGCGGACGGCTTCAATAAAACTGCGCAGGTCGTGGATGGGCATGGCGGTAGCCAAATGTAAAGAAGTGCGCTTTAAGGAGGTCCCCGGGGGCATTCTACTGGTGGAAATCCTTGGTGGGTGCGCCCGACAGGGCTGTTAAGCGACGCCCAACCGGTAGCTACCGACCAGCCTATTTCCTGGCCGGATGCGGATGCGCGCGGCGAATCGATGGTGACACAACCTTGTCCGACACATGAAAGTCCCACACCGCAGCGCCGCCGCTTGCGGCAAACTCGGCGATGCGCTGGGGCAAGTCATCGAGTGTCTTGAAGGTCTTCCCCGGCAGGCCAAATCCGCGCGCGATGCCGGCAAAATCGCTGTAGCCAAACACTGACCCCTCTTCGGTCAACCCCTCGGCGCGCATCTTGTGTACCTCGGAGCCATACGCGCCATCGTTGATCACCACGATCAGGATATTGAGCCCGTGGCGTTTGATGGTTTCGAGCTCTTGCACATGCATCATTAGACTGCCATCGCCATCGAACAGCACCACGGTTTGATCCGGGCGCGCTGCCGCGACGCCCATCGCAAAGGAGATACCATTGCCGATCGCCCCGAATTCGCGGATGGTGAGGAATTGCTCCTGCGGGCGCGACGGCATCTGCGCAAAGAACCACGAGCAATGCCCGCCGGAGTTCACCAACTGCCAGTCGCGTGGCAGATGCGCTTCGAGCGCCTCGACCACATGGCGCGGGTCGAGCAGCCCCGGCTCGATCTCGAAGACATGGTTGTCGGGTTTCGTATCGCGAATGCGTGTGGCGATGGCATTGCTGCGCCACTCCCCGCTACGCGCCGGCGCGGCAGCCTTCAACGCAGCCATCAAGGCCTCCACTCCGAGACGCGCATCCGCCTGCAAGTGGTGCCGCGCCACTTCCTGACCCTGGCTCACCGCCACCGGGTCGATATCGATCTGCAGCGTCTTC
>JANLTL010000392.1:0-7389 GCA_031362905.1 Burkholderiales bacterium
CTAGGAGTCTGCGCGGCAGAACGACTGCGCGGACGTGTGGTGGTTTACGAAGGGCATTGTCATTGAAGTTGATAGCTATTTTTGGGGTGTTTTGGTTTGGCGTGCGTCCTGTGTCCGGAATATAGCGGTTGTAATCGTCGAATTGGCAGAGGGTTGTCAGATCAGGCCGTCATTGTTGCCATTCGCCGCAGGTTCAGCGCAGCGCAGACGAGCTTGAACTCGCAACGGACCTTTTCGATACCGTGGAAGCTGAACTGGCGGAATCCCAGAATCTGCTTGATCCACGCATTGGGTGCCTCGACGATGGCCTTGCGCCTGCGATACTTGGCACGCCCTTCAGGGCTTTCGAGTTTGGCGGCCATCGCCGCTGTGCAAGGCAGTTTGGCAGCATTGATGGCCGCTTGCTTCTTGCCCTCGCGCCCGAGGGCTACGATGACTTCTGTGGGCGACGTGCTCAATTTCTCGAGCACCGCCTCGCTGCGATAGCCCGCATCGGCCAGCGCCACCTCGGGGCTGACACCGGTATTGCGCTTGACGGCGTCAAGCATGCCCGGCAGTTCGCCACTATCGGCGGCACACTGCGTAAGTTCGGCCGCCACCACGATCTGGCGATGGCTGTCTACAGCGGTCTGCGCGTTGAAGCATTGTTCGAATCCGACGCTGGTCTTCATGATGCGGCTGTCAGGATCGGTGAAGTTGTCTTGTGCCTTGGGGAGCGGTACGCCAAACGCCCGCTTCAACCGAGGCACCGGTTTACCGGGTTCGCCGCTTGGTTCACCGCTTGACTCTTGCTGCGGTTCAACTTCTGCTGCGGGCGTGGGCTGAACCGATTGCACAGACTGTGCAGACTGTGCAGGCGGTGACGGCGGTCCATCGGTGTCGTCGGTGGCAGCAGTGTCAGCGGTGTCGGGCTTACGGCCGCTTTGCGTGTCGGCCAGACGCTGACGCTCTTCCAGTCGTCCCTTGGCGGCCTGGATCGCTGCGATGCGCTGTTCACGGCGTTCAATCTCGGCCGGAATGTCCAACTCGGGTTCGTCGGCCTCCTTGACATCAGTTTGCGCGGCACGCGCCAGCAGCGCTTCTATCTGCGCCTTGAGTTCAACCTCGGCCGTCTGCATGCGCTCGTAGCTCATGGCTTTGTGCTTGCTCGCCTTGGCGCGCAATTTAGTTCCATCCACCGCTATCGTGCCCAGCTTGACCAGCCCGCATTCGCCGGCCAGCTTGACTACCTGCACGAACAACGCCGCCAGTTCTTTCAGGTGCAGCGCGCGGAAATCACTGAGCGTGCGGTGCTTCGGGAAATTGCCCGCCGCCAATACGCGAAACGCTACGTCCTCGTGCAGCTTTCTGGCTATCTTGCGCGATGAGAACACCCCCGTGGCGTAGCCATACACCAGTACCTTGACCATCATGGCTGGATGAAATGGCTGGTTGCGTGACCCACCGCCTTCGTAGCGCTTGAAAAACGCGATCAGATCGAGCGCGTCAATCGTGTCGTTGATGTAGTGCGCCAGATGCCCCTTGGGCAGCCAGTCTTGCAGCGCAGGTGGCAGCAACATTTGCTGCTCAGGTTCATACGGTAGGTAACTTGTCGTCATCCTTCTTTAACGCTTCGCTCTAGTCTTACGATGACCATCCCATCAAATTTCTGCCGCGCAGACTCCTAGCGGCCGCGCTGCCGCGATAGACCGCGCGCCCCTGACAATCGATGCCCTGAAAGCCTTGGGGCACAAGGGTTTCAGGGCGATGTGACTCGAATCGATACGACGCTACAATCGTCAGACCACGCTGCGTGGTCCACTGCAAAGAGTCATGCCATGCCAATCGAACGCCTGATGGTTCCCGGTGAACCGGCCCCTTTCAGCCATTACTGCCATGTCGTCAAGGCGCGCGGGCAGATCTTTTTATCCGGTGCGGTCGGCATCGCGCCCGATGGCAGCATTCCAGAATCGACTGCCGCGCAGTTCGAACTGGCACTCAAAAGCCTGGACAACTGCTTGCGCTACGCTGGTGGTTTGCCCGAGCATATCGTCAAGGTCAATGTGTATATGACACGCATCGGCGAGCGCGGCCTGATCAATCCGTTCCGGCAGGCCTACTTCGGCGAGCATCGGCCCGCGTCCACGCTGGTGGAGGTGAGCGCCCTGGTTGATCCGCGCCTGTCGGTCGAGATTGAAGCGGTGGCGGTATTGCCCGAGTGAGCCTCGGTGCGTATACACAATCGAGGAAAGGGCAATGAAGTGACGTTTCTCAAGTTGCGCACGGGCGCGACCTTCCACGCAAGGCGCTGGAGCAGATGAAACCGGCGCACGCGATCCGGATCGAGGCTCTCGACGAGCGCAGCTTCGCCCCCTTCGGGCAAATGCTGGGCACGCCGTTCCCGCATGATCCCGACGCCACCGCCTATGGCCACCCCGGCAGTGATTTTTGGCATGTGCACGACTTCAATCCCGGCGCCGGCGGCAACACCGAAGTGCTCTGGGTGAACTACCGCAATGCTGGCTTGCGTGTCACCGGCCTTGAAGTGCATTGGCTGACCGAGCAGGCAATTATTCCGCTGGGCGTTGGCCTCGTGCACGTGGTGTGCCCGGGGCGCGAGGACGGCAGCCGTCTGCCTGACCTTGCCCGTTTGCGCGCCTTCAGGATCGATCTTGGGCAGGGCGTGTGCATGCGCGCCGGCTGCTGGCATGCGAGTTTCGTCTCGGGAGGGCAAGTCACCTGCATGATGCTGACACGGCGCTCCACCACAAAGGAACTGGTGGCGCACCTCGCGCACGGGTCAGTGGCAGCCGAGACCAGTATGGTTGAGCTCGCCAGTCTTGATGAAGCGGAGTGGCAGCTTGAGGATTGATCGGCCGCATGCAACAGTTCTCACCCATAGTCGGCGCAAACCACGCACTGCGCGGGAGATGCAATTGGCAGTGCAAGGAGCAATGCAATGGGCGATGCAACGGGCAGTGAAGTGACGGGGGAACAGGGTGGCGTCGACAAGGCCACGGTTGCGGCCTTCTGCACCCAATGCCGCTCGCGCTGCGGCTGCCTCGCCGTTGTCGAGAACGGCAAGCTGATATCGGTCGAGCCCGACCCCGCGCATCCCACCGGGGCCAAGCTCTGCCCCAAGGGCCGCGCCGCGCCGGAACTGGTGTATCACCCCGATCGCTTGACCATGCCACTCAGGCGCACGGCGCCCAAGGGCGCTGCCGATCCCGGCTGGCAGTCGATTTCATGGGATGCCGCGCTGACCCAGATCGCCGGGCACATGACGCGCATTCGCCGTGAGCACGGCGCGGAGCAGGTGGCGTTTTCGGTGACCACGCCGTCGGGCTCGCATCTGCAGGATTCGATCTCGTGGATCGAGCGCATGATTCGCGCCTACGGCAGCCCGAACACGATTTACGCCACCGAAATTTGCAACTGGCACAAGGACCATGCCACGCGCTTCACCTTCGGGCATGACATCGGCACGCCGGATTTTGCCAACACCGATTGTGTGCTGTTGTGGGGCAACAATCCGGCAGTGACTTGGCTGGCGCGCGTGGCCGAGATTCAGGGGGCGATGAAGCGCGGCGCCCGCATGGTGGTGGTGGATCCGCGCCCCGCGGCCTTTGCCAGGCAGGCCACGCAATGGCTGCAGGTGCTGCCGGGCACGGACCAGGCGCTGGCACTGGGGCTGGCGCCTTTGTTGATCGAGGCCGGCAGCTTCGATCATGCCTTCATGCGCGATTGGACCAACGCGCCCTTGCTGGTCCGGTGCGATACCGGGCGACTGTTGCGCCAGAGCGATCTGGAGCAGGGCGGCAGCGACATTGTGTTCTATGGCCTGGGGGAGAGCGCAGTGCAGGGCGAGCGCTTGCTGCCTTACGACGCCGCGCGCGGGCTCTGGCCGCGAGGCTCTGCGGGTGTGACGTTGACCGGAGCCATCCAGGTAAGAGTCGCAGCGGGCGACGTGGCGTGCCGCACCGCGTTCGAACTCTATGCCGCCACCGCGGCTGCGTGGCCGCCCCTGCGGGTCGCGCAGTTCACGGGGGTACCCGAAGCAGACCTGCGCCACGCGGCCAGGATCATCGGCTCGGCGAAATCGGTGGCGTATTACGCCTGGAACGGCATCGGCCAGAGTGCCACTGCGACGCAGACCGACCGTGCCCTGACCCTGCTCTATGCGCTCACCGGCAGCGTCGGCGCGCGCGGTGGCAATGTGCCCGGCGGTGTGGCGCCGTTCGTTGACATCTCCGGTGGCGATTTGCTGCCACCAGCGCAACGCGACAAGGCGCTGGGTCTCACGAAGCGGCCGCTCGGCCCCGGACGCCTCGGTTTCGTGACCGCGCGCGACGTGTATCGCGCCGTGCTCGAGGCCAAGCCCTACCCGGTGCGCATGCTGTTCTCGTTTGGTACCAACCTGCTCGCATCCCAGCCCGACACCGCCCTGGCGCGTGCCGCGCTCGAGAAGCTGGAGTTCCATGTGCACGCGGATTTCTTTCTCAACCCGACCGCGCAATACGCCGACATCGTGCTGCCCGCCGCCACCTCATGGGAGCGCGAAGGCTTGCGTGCCGGCTTCGACACGAGTCTGGCATCGTTGAAGCGTGTGCAGTTGCGCCCGGCGGCGGTGGCGCCAGTAGGCGAAGCGCGCAGCGACACCGACATCGTGCTCGGCCTGGCCGAACGCCTTGGCATGAGTGAGCAATTCTTCGGGCTCTCGGCCGATGCGGGTCACGACGCACTGCTGGCGCCGGCCGGGCTGACGGTGGCGCAATTGCGCGCCGCGCCTGGCGGCGTGGAGATGGCAGGCGAGGTGCCGCTCATGGCGTATGCGCAGGAGATCGATGGCGACCACGGCGGAGATAGCACGGGGCGTACTGCGGGCTTCGCCACCCCCAGCCGCCGCGTGGAAATCTATTCGGAGACGCTGCTCGACCACGGCATCGCACCACTCCCCACGCTTGACGAATCGGACCTGCCGCAGGCCCCCCCTGGTTATCCGCTGCGCCTGGGTGCGGCCAAGATCGTCGCCTACTGCCACAGTCAGCACCGCAACCTTGCATCGCTGCGGCGCCTGATGCCCGATCCGCTGGTGGAAGTGGCCCATGAAACCGCCGCAGTGCGCGGCATTGCCGATGGCGAGTGGGTGCGGATTCGTACTGCGGTCGGTAGCGTCGTGGCGCGCGCCAAATTCTCGCGTGATCTGGCGCCCGGGACGGTGTGCGCGCAGCACGGCTGGTGGGTCGAGGGGCCGGCGGGCAGCCCGTATGGACGAACCGCAGCACAAACCGTTGGAGCAACTGCGGGCGCTGTTGCACCGCTGGCCGCAAACCTCAACCAGGCGATCGACACTTCGCGCGCAGACCCGGTGTCGGGCTCGATTCCGCTGCGTGCCTCGTGGTGTGAGCTGGAGCGGCTTGCGACTTGAAGCAATCAACCTCTGTAACCAGCCCGTACAAACGGTGTCAGTCGGTAGAGCTCTAACAATGGCTTCCACCAATGATCTCATGGCATGTGCATGACGAAAACCCGCAAGAACAATCGAGCCGTATCTCATTGACTCCGTGTAGAAAGACGCATGAACGTAGCGCAACGCAAAACTTTCTGCGCGTCTTTGGCGGGCGCCACGGACAAGTTGCATGCCGATCCCGGCAACATCCTGGTCTATTGCGTCGGCGGCAAACACTTCACCTATTTCAAGACCAGTGCGCCCGAGAAGTGGCGCTTCAGCCTGCGCGTGAACCCGGACCGTTTCATCGAACTGACCGACATGCCGGGCGTCAAGCCGGCGCGCTACATGGGGCGCTACCACTGGATCACTATCGTCAAGGTGCAGCAGTTTCCCGGGACCTATTTGACCGAGCTGGTGCAGTGGTCGTATCAATTTGCGTTTGGCTCGTTGAGCCGGGCCAGGCAGCGCGCCATCTTGGCCACCATCGATGCCTCAAGCGCTTTAACCCCGAAGGAGTCTGCATGAAAGCCATCTGGAACGGCGCCGTGATCGCGAATCCGACGACACCGTCGTCGTCGAGCGCAATCATTACTTTCCGCTTGCGTCGGTCAAACCCGGCCTGCTAACACCCAGCACCACCACTTCGGTGTGTGGCTGGAACGGGACGGCCAACTACTACACGCTTGCGGTGGACGGGCAGACCAACCCGGACGCGGCCTGGTATTACGCCGAGCCCATGGAAGCCGCCAAGAAAATTCGCGGTCGCGTCGCATTCTGGAAGGGCGTGCAGGTCGCGGTTTGAGGCTGGCGCTCGCTCGGGCTCCGGCGAAATCAAAAACCCGATGCCAATGAATGTGTTTTGCGCCGTTTAGAGCAGCGTCAAGGCCGTGCCATCGGGCAGCCGGTAGCGCGCAAAGTCCTTCACATCGATGGTCATGATTTCGCGCAAGCCGGTCTCAGACGCAAGCCAAAGCAGTGAGGCGTCTGCGAGATCCATGTCAGGCTTGGCTTTCTCGGTGTAGCGGCGCATCCACGGCAGCATCACCGCCAAATGCGACGGGTCAAACGGAAACACCTGCACACCGCCCTGTTCGATCCAGTGCAGCAATTCAAATCGCCAAGGCGTGTCGAGGATATAAGAAGCCTCGACGATGCACGGCCAGGTGGTGACGAGCCTCAAACCATCCGTAGAGGCTTCGGCAACGAGTTGGTCGTAGCGGGTATGGTGTGCATCGTCGGTGGCAAACAGTGCAACCAGCGGGCCGGCGTCAATCAGGACGTTTCGCACGCAACCGGGCCTTCATCGTTACAGAGACCTTGGCCGAAGCGTGCGGCCGGCCCATCTTGCCGCTGCTGCGCACCTGCTTGAGCAGTGTGGCGGGGTTCTTTATTCCCAGCACACGCTCGATGGCGTCCTTGATGAAATCAGATTTGGTGATGCCCAGCAACGTGGCCTGCTGGGTGAGTTTGGCTTCGAGTATGGGGTCGAGACGGACGGAGACGGCCATGGCGGTTCCTTGTGTATTGTCGTAATACAAAGATACCACCGATGGTGGCTTTTCGCAATCTGGCGGTAGAGCGTAAATTACCGTTTTTGCATCAAACGGTTCGACTCGATTCCATGTGGAAGGGCGCATGAACGCAGCGCAACTCAAAACACTCTGCGGGTCTTTGCCAGGCGCGACGGACAAGTTGCATCCCGGCCCGAGCAACATCCTGGTCTACTACGTCGGCGGCAAGCACTTCGCCTATTTCAAGACCAGTGTGCCCGAGAAATGGCGCTTCAGCCTGCGTGTCACCCCAGACCGGTTTATTGAACTGACCGACATGCCGGGCGTCAAGCCGGCACGCTACATGGGGCGCTATCACTGGATTACCATTGTCAAGGTGCAGCAGTTTCCCGCAGCGTATCTGACCGAACTGGTGCAGTGGTCACATCAATTCGCGTTTGGCTCGTT
>JANLTL010000425.1:0-4524 GCA_031362905.1 Burkholderiales bacterium
TTCACCGCGCAATTCAGCTGCTTGCGCCTGCCACTCCGCTTCCATCATCTTGGGCAGACGCAAGCAGCTGAATTGCGCGGTGAAGCGGCAGTCACTGGGCCGCGCTATGACCTCATCGCGCCGCGCTCGCACTGCCCGGCGTGCAATCATGGCATCCGTGCCGTCGAAAATATTCCTTTGGCGAGCTGGCTCTGGCTGCGCGCCCGCTGTTCGGCCTGCCGCACCCCGATTTCAATCCGCTATCCGGCCGTCGAACTCCTGACCGGTCTCGCTTCTGCGCTGGTCGCCTGGCGCTTCGGCTACTCACTCCCCTGCGCCGGCGCGCTGCTGCTGACGTGGAGCTTGATCGCGCTCGCGTTTATCGACTTCGATACCACGCTGCTGCCTGACGCCATCACCCTGCCTTTGGTATGGGTGGGCCTCGGCTTCAATCTTGCGCATGCTTTTGTGCCACTGCAAACAGCCGTCATCGGTGCGATGGCGGGCTATCTTGCCCTGTGGAGCGTGTACTGGCTGTTCAAGCTTGCCACTGGCAAGGACGGTATGGGCTATGGCGACTTCAAGCTGTTGGCTGCGCTTGGCGCATTTCTCGGCTGGCAGATGCTGCCGCTGATCATCCTGGCTTCGTCAATGGTGGGCGCCGTATTCGGGATTGCTCTGATGATCCTGGCCAAGCGCGGACGTGAAGTACCGATGCCGTTCGGCCCCTATCTCGCCTGCGCCGGCTTCATCGCGCTGATCTGGGGATCTGAACTGACGCGCCTCTACCTCGGCATTCTTTAGGCCGTCTGCAACGCGCCATGCCCTTCACGATTGGACTCACTGGCGGCATCGGCAGCGGCAAGTCGACCGTGGCCCGCGAATTCGAGGCGCGCGGCATCACCGTCATTGATGCCGACGCCATCGCGCACAGCCTGACTGCCCCTGGGGGTGCGGCAATGGAGTTGATCCGCCAAGCCTTTGGCGGTAATTTCATCACCTCTGAAGGCGCCCTGGACCGGGCCGCCATGCGCGCACACGTGTTCGCCGCACCGGCTGAGCGGCAACGCCTGGAAGCCATTCTGCATCCGATGATTCGCGCCGCCACGACGCAGGCAGCGGACGCTGCCACCTCGCCCTACCGCATCCTGATGATTCCGCTGCTGGTTGAAGCACAAAAACGCGATCCGGCATGGCGCACGCGCTTTGATCGCATTCTGGTAGTGGACTGTACCGAGGAGACGCAGGTCAGACGCGTGATGGCGCGCAGCGGGCTCTCGGCAGATGCGGTGCGGGCAATCATGGCCTCGCAAGCCACGCGCTCGCAGCGACGTGCTGCAGCCGATGACCTGTTCGACAACGAGGACGAGACGCTGCCGCTGGATACGCGCGTGGGCCAATTGCATGAGCAATATCTGGATGCCGCCTGCGGCAAGACTGCGGCAACGGTCTGACGAGGCTGCGCAGCCGCCCGCATTGCCGCCCACCGACCGCCCACACTCGTTGGTGCACTACCTGTCGGAACTTGCCACTGGTCCGGCAGGCTCGGTCGCCACGCACTGCCCGCACATTCCAATTGTCAAAGGCGCGCCCATGCATCACAATCCGCCATCCGGAGCGGCCCGCGCTCCGGCATGGGGCAGCGCCAGCGGTGATCATCTACGAATACCCTCTTTCCGAACGCATCCGCACCTTCCTGCGGCTGGAGGATTTATTCGCAAAAGCGCGGCATTTCGTCGCGCTCGAACACTCGCTTGAGCACCACGCAGCACTGGTGTCGGTCTTTGACATCCTTGATGTCGGCGGTCGCGCCGACCTCAAATCTGATCTCATGCAGGAACTCGAGCGCCAGCGCCAGGTGCTCAATTCGTTTCGCGGCAGCGCCGATGTCGCGCAGGACACGCTCACCAAGGTACTCGGTGAAATTGAAACGACCCACGCTGCGCTCGCGTCCAACACGGTCAAAACCGGACAACACTTGCGTGAAAACGAATGGCTGATGAGCATCAAGAACCGTACCGGCATCCCGGGTGGTGCCTGCGAGTTCGATCTGCCGTCGTATCACTACTGGCTGCATCGTCCGGCGGCAACACGCCAGAACGACCTCAATCATTGGCTGGCGCCAATGCTGCCATTACATGATGGTCTTCGCATCGTATTGCGGCTGCTGCGTGATAGCGGCAAAGCTGCCTCCTATACAGCTGTGCAGGGCCAGTTCCAGCAAATGCTGGCCGGGCGCGTTGCGCAACTGGTACGCATCCGCCTCGAGAGCGACACACCGTTCACGCCGGAGATCAGCGCCAACAAGTATGCCTTGATGGTACGTTTTACCTCACCGGGCAGCGAGTGGACCAGCCAGACGCGCACCCGACAAGCAGACGCCAACGTGCCGTTTGAGTTGACCTTTTGCAATTTGTAGCCACAGCACTTTCGGCACCCAAGCATCGACCTGAGGCTCGAGACTGCACTGCCGCCATGGCTGCCATCGTCGCCTGCCCAACTTGTGCCGCCGAGGTCGAATGGTCGGCGGCCAACGCCTACCGCCCTTTTTGCAGTGAGCGCTGCAAGTTGATCGACCTGGGTGCCTGGGCAGACGAGCAATACCGGGTGCCGGTGAAAGATGAGCCGGACCCGGGCAGCGCCCCACCGACGCCCTGATCCTCATCCAAGCCCCGCCCTTTGTTAACCCCTACCGCTCAGGGGACCCTCTCTACAGCGGCCCCAACTTGGCCTGACCGGTTGGCCTGAAAAGCGCGCGCACCAAGGGTATCCGTTTCAAGCACAGCCACAGCAGAGCGCTGCGACTGGCCGGCTCAAGCGAAATCATCTGCGGCGGCAGGCAAATGCGCCACGTCGCCCCAGTCCACTATCCGCCACGCACCCTCTGAGATGGCGATCCGGTTAATGCTCGAATTGAGCAACGGCCAGGTGCGTGGGGAATCGAGGGCGAGTTGTGAAGCGAAGCGATAGAGCACGTCCAGCACGCCGCCGTGGGTAACGATGATGATCCTGTCATCCCGCGCCGGCGCCTGACCGGCGATCGCGTCAAGGCAGGCTTGCGCGCGCGCTTGCAAGGCGATCAAGCTTTCGCCGCCCGGCATCGCGTAGTGCGCATCGCGCGCCTGCCAGCGTGCATGGGCAATCGGATCGCGCGCACGGATTTCGTCCGGAGTCAATCCTTCAAAGATGCCAAACGCGCGTTCGCGCAAGCGCGCATCGGTTTCAATCTCAAGGCCGGTAGCTGTGGCAATCGGCTGTGCGGTTTGCAGCGTGCGTGCCAGATCACTCGATACGAGGCGCACGCAGCCCGCCGCCTTGAGGCGCTGCCCGGTGGCCAACGCCTGGCGCTCACCGTCGGGTGACAGTGCGCTGTTGCGCTGGCCCTGGATGCGGTGCTCGCGATTCCACACTGTCTCGCCGTGGCGAACGATAAAGAATTCGGTCAAGCTGGTCTCCTCATCGCCGCCAAAGTAAGCGTCATCACATCAGCAAACATATAGGCCAGGTCTGAACGTCGTGTCAACGCGAGCATGCATATCGTTGGTTCAGGTCAGACGTACCGGGATGCGGCGCCGGCCAAACGGCTGCGCAAACACGCCAAAGCGCCCCGCGATGTGCGTGCCGCAGGCGCCGCAGCGGTTGGCAGCGTTGATGCGATACGCGCCGACCTCGTGCCAGTCGCGCTCCACCAGTTCACCGCCGCACCCAGGACACCAGGTGGAGCCGCCTGCAGCGTCGCGGATATTGCCGGTGTAGACAAAATGCAGGCCTTCGTCTTGCGCAATACGGCGTGCGCGCTGGACACTTTCGGGCGGCGTCGCCGGTTTATCGAGCATGCGGAAGTCCGGATGGAACGCGGTGAAGTGCAGCGGCACGTCCGGCCCCAACTCGATACGCACCCAGCGGGACAGCGCGCGTACTTCAGCGTCCGAGTCGTTTTCACCGGGGATCAGGAGCGTGGTGATCTCCAGCCAGCAATCGGTTTCGCTCTTCACATACACCAGTGTATCGAGCACATCGGCGAGCCGCGCCGCACACAGGCTGGCGTAGAAGCGCTCGGTAAATCCCTTGAGGTCGATATTGGCTGCGTCCATTTTTTCGTAGAAGGCGGCGCGTGGTGCAGCGCGCATGTAGCCGGCCGTGACGGCGACCGTCTTCACACCTGCCGCGCGGCAGGCATCGGCCACATCCATTGCATACTCGGCAAAAATCACCGGATCGTTATAGGTGAAGGCGACGGAGCGCGCACCCGACTCACGCGCCGCGCGCGCGATCGCCTGCGGCGAGGCTTCCGCAGCCAGCTTGTCCATGTCGCGCGATTTTGAAATGTCCCAGTTCTGGCAAAACTTGCACGCCAGATTGCAGCCAGCCGTGCCGAACGACAGCACGCTGGTGCCGGGATAAAAATGGTTCAGTGGTTTCTTCTCTATCGGGTCAATGCAAAACCCGGACGAGCGGCCATAGGTGGTCAGCCACATCGCATCGTCGTGCCGCTCGCGCACAAAGCAGGCACCGCGCTGGCCCTCCTGCAGTTTGCAATCGCGC
>JANLTL010000440.1:0-4738 GCA_031362905.1 Burkholderiales bacterium
ATGGCCGTGTGGGCTTGGTACGGCGCGCTCGCCAAGGGGCTGCTCTATGGCGGCGGCGAGTTTCTGCAGGTGCAGGAATACCGGAATGTGCGGCGCTGGACGGACGCGATTGCCGCGCGTCCCGCGGTCAAGCGCGGTCGCATGGTCAACCGTGTGCAGGGCGAGCCGTCGAGCCAGCTGCACGAGCGGCACGAAGCGAGCGACTTTGACGCCAAGACGCAGGACAAGCTTGCCCCTCAGGGCTGAGGACGGCTGCCACGCCGGGCCGCCGCGTCGCGGCCGCTGCGGGGCGCATCACCAGGCGCGTGTGATGATGCTCTTGATCACGTGCAGGCGCCGGTGAAAAAAATGGTCGGCGCCGGCAATCACCGTGATCGGCAGTTCCTGCGGCTCGGCCCAGCGCAGCACTTCAACCAGCGGCACCGTGTCATCGAGTTCGCCGTGGATGACGATGGTGTCGGCCGGCACGTTTTCCACCTTGCCGCGCGTGACGGCAGTGCCGACAAATACCATGCGCTGCACGACAATGTCGAGCGCCGCGAGCTTGAGTGCGACCCGCGACTGCACCAGCGAGCCAAATGAAAAGCCGGCCAGCACGACCGGTGCGGCGGAAATGTCTTCGAGACCGGCGCGCTGGCGCGCGAACTGCACGACCGCGACCAGGTCATCGGCCTCGCCGTTGCCCTCGTCGTGGGTGCCCTCACTCGTGCCCACACCGCGAAAATTCGGACGCACCGCCACGTAGCCCAACTCGACAAATGTCCTGGCGAGAATCTGGGCGACCTTGTTGTCGAGCGTGCCGCCGTAGAGGGGGTGCGGGTGGGCGACCAAGGCGAGGCCGCGCCGTGGCGCCCGCGCCGCGCCGGCTGCCAGCGCATCGGAGGTGTCAAATACCGTCTCGATGAGGCCGGCGGGGCCGTTGACCAACATGCGTTCCGATTTCATCCTGGACGACCCTGCTTGCACGCAGTCATTGCCATCAACCGTGCCTGCTGCTCCGTGGGCACTCAGATCCTCAGGCGCTCGACCACCTTGCCGCCTTTGAGATGCGACTCGACGATCTCGTCGATGTCATGCTCATCGATGAAGGTGTACCAGGTTTCTTCCGGATAGACCACGACACAAGGACCTTCTTCGCAGCGGTCGAGGCAGCCGGCGTTGTTGACGCGCACTTTTCCGTGACCTGACAACCCGAGCGACTTGACCTTCTTCTTTGCGTAATCCTGCAAGGCTTGCGCGTTCTTGCCGCCGCAGGACGGGCGCACGTTGCCGGAGGCATCCGGCTCGCGCTCGTTGGTGCAGAAGAAAACGTGGTGGCTGTAGTAGCTCATGGAGTGTGGCTCGCAGGATGACACTGGAAAATGAAGGGGAGAAGTATAGGCACGAATGGTGAAATCAGTTGCGCCTGCCTTCGTTGCGTTGCCCGAGCGCGAACATCACGTAGATCGCCGCGAGATACGGCCACAGCGCCGCCACCGCTTGCGTGAGGCCATTGAAGTTGAGGAAGCGCCCTGGGTTGAGCGCCTGCACGGTGGAAGCGTAATAAGGGTTCGCGGGGGCCAGGTTCACCACCACAGCGGCAAAAGTCACGGCAATTGCCACCAGCGCCATCTGCATCGCGCGCGGCAAGGCAAACGCCGCCAGCAAGGCCACCGAGCCAAACATCAGTCCGCGTTGGGCGCCCGGTGTGAGCCAGGCCAGTGCAAGATCAGAAGTGAACAGAATGGTTTGCGACATGGTGCGTACTGCGCAGCCGGCCAGCACAAACAGGATCAACAGAACCAGGCGCGGCGCGGCCGGTGTGACGCTGGCGGCCAATAGCGTGCCGGCAGCGAACAGGCTGGCTGCCGTTACCGCCGCTTCGACCCGTACAAACTCCGCGGGGGTAAAGGGATAACCCGATACCGGCCCGAAGTAATCGAGCAGATTGCCGTGGCCGAACAGCATGCTCTGCGGATACAGTGATGCAAACAGCCACAGCCCGGCAAGGATCAGCGCACGTGGTGTACGCGTGCCAAACCACGCATCGCCCATGTTTTTCAATGCACCCCGCTCCAGCAGGCCGGGTGCGAGCATGGCGCCAAGAATGGCTCCCACCAAAGCTCCCAAGCCGTTGGTCGCCAAATCGGCGAGCGACGGAATGCGTGACGGCAGATACGATTGCAGCGATTCAAGCGCACACGACAACGCCAAACCTGCGAGCGATGCGAGGACAATGGCAAGCACGCCGCGCACGGCGGGGAACAGCGCCCACACCACCAGCATGCCGAGCGGCACGTAGGCGAGCAGATTGAACGTCAGGTCACCGCCGAGAAAGACCTTGGGCCAAATCGTGAGCCACGCGAAAGGGGAGAGCCCCTGGTCCCGCCAGCCGGTGAAAGGGTGCAGCGTGGCGTAAGCGATCAGCAGCGCATACACGGCAGCGAGTTCGCGCGCGAGGGGTGAGCCACGCGCTGCCATGTCACTCGCCCGCCAGAAGAGGGGCGGCGTCTGTTCCGCACCAGGCGTGGGCCCCGGTCATGTTGCCGCTCATTTCGCAGCAGCGCCAGTCCACGTCAACACTTCATCGACCAGACGGTTGGCTGCCGTCGCCAACGCAGCGGCACCGCCGGGACCATCCGGCGTAACGGCGGGCACCTCAATGCTGAAGGCTTTTTGTGCTGTCACGTCACGGCCGCTGGCGATTGACGCGCGCGCACGCAGCACGGCCCGGCTGCTCTTTTCCTGATCAAACACTTGCGCGAATTCGTCGATCTCGACGCGCAGAGCCGGCCCTGCGCCACCGAGCAGAACGCCACCGGCCACTGCGCGCTCCTTGAGGCGTGCTTCGATCAGGTTGCTTGGCGTCGAGACCCAGCGTGTCTGCGCGTAGGCGGCAGGCCGCGCGGCGTTGACGTAGGCGAGACGGTAGTGGAGTGCGGTTGAGTCCATCCAGTTGGGCGCAGTGACCAGCGCCTGGCTCAGGCTCTTCACCGGCACTGCCGGCGCAGGGGAGGGTAGGCCGAAGTCGTAGGCCCCCACGGCCTCCTTCGGCTTGGGGCCGACGCCGCAGCTTGCGAGAAATGTGGCCGCGCCCAGGGCCGCCACCAACAGGATTTTTTTCATCGTCCACTCCACAAAATTGTTCTGGCACCGGCGCTGCCCGCGCCCCTACTCACGGCCAAAGCCGTCGTCACAGCCAGGGCGGCTGCCGCCATCACTGATGCTCGCTGCATTCCTGTTTCAGACATCCTATTTCGCTGCCGCGCCGGCCGGCGCCACGAAGCCCGTCTCACCCGGTCCGGGCGCAGCCGGCAGCGCGCCGAACAGCACACTGGCCGGCTCGTCGCCGATTTTCTCCGTCACCTTGTCCACGGTGCGCAGGCTGCGAGCGGCGTCTTCGAGCAGGGTATTGACGCGCGGCATGGTCTGCGCCTCGACGGCGGTGACGGTTTGCGTGACACGTTCCACGCTTCTGCCGATCTGAGTCGCGCTCTCGCCGATCTGGGCGGCGCTCCTGGCGAGACCATCGACGGCATCGAGTTTCTTGTTGATGTCCACCGCGAGCTTGCTGATGTTGCCCATCATGCTGTCGGCGCTGGTCAGGGTGCGGCGGCCGTCCCCCGCGAGTGCGGTAATGCTCTTGGCGGCGGGCTGCACTTCATCGGTGAGCTGGCCGATTTTTTTGGTCGCGTCCTGCAGATTGACCAGGGTCTGCTTGAGAATCTCCTGGTTGCTGTCGTCGAGCAGCTTGTTGATTTGCGTCATCGCAGTGGAGGCCTTGACCACCATCTCCTCGCCGGAGATCGAAAAGCGGTCAAACATCGACGGGCGAATGGCGATGCGCAGCGGGTCGCTCGCCTTTGATTCCAGTTTGGTCACGTTCTTGATCTTTTCATCGGCATCGAGCTGGATGAAGGCGAGGCCAGTGAGACCCTGCAATCCCAATTCGGCAAACGTGGCATTGGTGACCGGTGTCGTCGGCAGGATGCCGACCTTCACCAATATCTGCCCCGGCTTTTTCTCGTCGAACTCGATCGCCTCGACCTTGCCCACTTCCATGCCGCGATATTTCACCGCCGCCTGTACATTGAGACCGGCAATCGAGCCGCTGGTGGTGAGGATGTAGGGCGTGCGCTCCTGTGTATCGCGATTGAGCCACATGGCAGTCAGGACGACGGCAGCCGTCAACAGCACAGTGAAGATGCCGGCAATCAGGGCGTGGGATTTATTTTCCATGGCGCTCAGTGGAGTGGTCGGGAATCGTGGCCGCTAGACCACAAAAGGATACTCGCGAATCACCTCGATGGCGCGCTGCGCGCGGTCACCGAGGAAGAACTTCTTGATGAAAGGGTGCGGTACCGCGATCACGTCGCGCACCGGCGCATTGATCAGCACCTTCTGATCGGCCAACACTGCCACCGTGGTGGAGATTTCAAACAGGGTATCAAGGTCGTGCGTGACCATCACCACGGTGAGGCCGAGTTCGCGGTGCAGGTCGCGGATTAGGGCGACGAAAGAGTCGGAACGGTCCGGGTCGAGGCCGGCGGTGGGCTCGTCGAGGAAGATCAGTTCAGGTTCGAGCGCCAGCGCACGCGCCAGCGCGATGCGCTTGACCATGCCGCCGGAGAGATCGGACGGCATCTTGTAGGCATGCCGCCCCTCGATGCCGACCATCTGCAACTTGAGCATGACGGCGTCGCGGATGATGTCTTCGTCAAAGCATTTGAGTTCACGCAGAGGCAGGGCGATGTTGTCA
>JANLTL010000461.1:0-4941 GCA_031362905.1 Burkholderiales bacterium
ATATTTGCGCGTGAGCTCGATCAACCGGGTTGCGTCACTGTCGCGAACGTCTTCAAGGTGCAGGAATCCGTCTTCGAGCATCCGGTAAATATTGACGCGTTGTGCGCTATCGAGAAAATGTGCAGCTTCCGCGACCACCGCCCAGGAAGAAATCATCCTCGATTCGCATTAGCCTGCGAATGCCAGTGCGCGCTGGTGATGCTTATCAGTCTTGCGGCCCAGCGAGATCAGCGGGCCGGCGTCAACCAGAATGTTTCTTGGCCAGACTGGCACGCAGATACTCTTTGTAGCGTTCTGAGGTATCGGTCGGCCACGTGCCGGTCGTGTCACACCCGATGAAATAGGGGATCTTGTCCGCGAGCGTTCTGGGCTTGCGAACGATGGCCGGCTTCGCGCGCTTTCGCGTGCGTGCTGGCTCGACCGGATCAAATGCACCCATGACAATTCTTCCTTACAAAAATCATCTGCAAATGGTAACACGCACCCTTATGGCGAATTGTCGACCCCGACCGATTTGGCAAATCATGGAGAGGTCATCAGCTTGAAAGCCTTGGTGGAAGCGGATTTCAGGGCATCGGCCTGCAGCCCTTGCGCACCAAGGCTTTCTGACTTTGCTTACTCCATCAAACGGTACCCCACCCCGGTTTCGGTAATGAAATGCCGCGGTTGCACCGGATCCTTCTCCAGTTTGTCGCGCAACTGCTTCATGTAGATACGCAGATAGTGCGTGTCCTCGGCATGGGTCGGGCCCCACACTTCGGTGAGCAACTGCTTTTGCGTGACCACCATGCCGAGGTGTTTGGCCAGATGGGTGATGAGGCGGAATTCAATCGGCGTCAGATGCACTTCACGCCCCGCCCGCAGCGCCTTGCGCGCTTCCAGATCGACGGTGGCCTCTTCGAGCTTGAGCACGCCGAGGCCGCTGGCGGGGCGTACCGCGTGGCGCATTGCGACGCGTACCCGTGCCAGCAACTCGCCCACGCCGAACGGTTTGGTGATGTAGTCGTCGGCGCCGGCATCGAGGGCTTCGATCTTGGCGTGTTCGCGCGCGCGCGCCGACAGCACCAGCACCGGCATCACCGACCACTGGCGGATCTGACGGATCACTTCAACGCCGTCAATATCCGGCAGGCCCAGGTCGATGATCGCGAGGTCGGGTTTGTGGGTCGTGGCATCGATGGCGCCGCGCCGCCCGGTGGCCGACTCAACCACCTTGTAGCCTTCGGCGCCGAGGGATGAGCGCAGGAAGCGGCGAATCTCCGGCTCGTCTTCGACGATCAGGATGGTGGCGCGCGGCGCGGTCATGTTGAATCAGGCTTCCGCCGGCGGCGCCGGCGCAGCTTCGACCGGTAGCGTGAAGCGGAACGCGGCGCCGCCGCCGGCCGGGCGCTCCACCCACACGCGGCCACCGTGCAGGCCGACCACGGCGCGGCAGATCGCCAGGCCCAGGCCGACGCCGGTGCCCGCGTGCTCGCCGCCATGGTCACTGCGGCCGCGATGAAACTTGGCGAACACCTGTTCGAGGTCGCGCTCATCGATGCCGGGCCCGCGGTCTTCCACCGACACCACCAGCTCGTTGCCGCGCCGCTCGGCACTCACCCGCACCGCCGTGCCGGCCGGCGTGTGGCGCGCGGCGTTCTCCACCAGGTTGGCCAGCGCCTGCTCGACCAGGATCGCATCGACGCGCACCAGCGGCAGGTCGGGCGCGATATCGACCACCAGCAAATGCGCAGCCAGGCGCTCACCGAGGCGCGCCAGCACCGAACCGGCGATTTCCGCGATCGAGGCCCAGTCGCGCCGCAGTTCGATGATGCCGGCTTCGAGCCGCGTCATCTCCAGTACCTTGGCCACCAGTTCCGACATGTCGCGCGCCTGGCCGTAGACGCTTTGCGCCAATGCGCGCTGCTCCTCCGGTTTGAGTTTGTCGCCTTCTTCAACCAGGCTCGACGAGGCCCCCGCGATCACCGCCAGCGGCGTGCGCAGGTCGTGCGAAATTGACGCCAGCAGGGTGCTGCGCACCCGTTCGGTCTCGGCTTCGAGCGTCAGCGCCGCGCGCGCCTCGGCCTGGCGGCGGCCGCGCTCCATCAGACCGGAAATCACCAGCGCCACCACCAGCATGATCGCGAAGGTGAACAAATACTGGATGTCATCGACGGTGAAGGCGCCTGCCGGCGGCACGAACACGAAGTCGAATGCAGCGACGCATAAAGCCGCACAGGTGATGGCCGCGCCGCGCGTAAAGCGCAAGGCGATCACCACCACTGCGAGCAAATAGACCATTGCGATGTTGACGACATCGAAGCGCGACATCATCGCCAGACCGATCAGGGTGCACAGCAAGGCTGCGCCCAACGCACTGGCGTAACCGATCCACACTGCTTGTTTTTCCATGCCCCCACTGTAGCGCATGCGATTCGCAACAGTGGCGTAAAGAACCCGTAAAAAGATCGCTCAAGGGCTGTGCAAACCGCTGTTGCTGGACTAGTCTGCGCACCACTTTATCAACGAGGTGACGCACATGAACACGCTTGCATCGACCGCATCGGGCCCGGCCACCGCCGGGCATCAGGATGCCGCGCACGACCCGGGCACACGCAACCCGACGCGCAGCCCATCAACCGCCGCCCTCACCCTGCTGGCCCTCGGCATCGTCTACGGCGACATCGGCACCAGCCCGCTGTACGCGGTGAAGGAGACTTTCAACCCGGCGCATGGCATCCCGCTCACCACGGCCAGCATTCTCGGCGGCCTGTCGTGCATCTTCTGGGTATTGATGATCGTGGTCAGCCTCAAATACGTGAGCCTGGTGCTGCGCGCCAACAACCGCGGCGAGGGCGGCATCATGGCCTTGCTCGCGCTGGCCATCACGTCCATCGGCGAACAGCCTCGCTTGCGCGCCACACTGCTCGCCATCGGCGTGTTCGGCGCGGCGCTGTTCTACGGCGACGCGGTGTTGACGCCGGCCATCTCGGTGCTGTCCGCCGTCGAGGGTCTCGAAGTTGGCACCGCCGCCTTCAAGCCCTATGTCGTGCCGCTCGCCACCGGCATATTGATCGGCCTGTTCCTGATCCAGAAGCACGGCACCGGCGTGGTCGGCATGCTGTTCGGGCCGGTGTGCACGTTGTGGTTCGGTGCCCTGGCCGCGAGCGGGGTGTGGAACATCGCCAAGAACTCCGCCATCCTCGCCGCCCTCAACCCTTTGCATGCCCTGCATTTCGCCACCGCGCACGGGTTTGCCTCCTTCGTGGTGCTCGGCTCGGTGCTGCTCGCGGTCACGGGGGCGGAAGCGCTGTACGCCGACATGGGGCACTTCGGCAAGCGCGCCATCCGCATCGCCTGGTTCGGCCTGGTCGCGCCCGCGCTGGTGCTCAACTATTTCGGCCAGGGCGCTCTGCTGATGCTCGACCCCAAGGCGTTGGAGAACCCGTTCTACCTCGCCTTCCCGCAATGGGCGCTGTATCCGATGGTCGCGCTCGCCACCGCCGCCACCGTGATTGCCTCGCAAGCCACTATCTCGGGCGCCTACTCGATCACCCAGCAGGCGATCCAGCTGGGCTACCTGCCGCGCATGACGGTGCTGCACACTTCGTCCAATACCATTGGCCAGATCTATGTGCCGGCAATCAACTGGATCTTGCTGGCCGCCGTGGCGGCCGCGGTGATCGGCTTCGGCTCGTCGAGCAAACTCGCCTCGGCCTACGGCGTCGCGGTGATGGGCACCATGCTGGTCACCACCCTGCTGACGTTTTTCGTGACCCGCCACGGCTGGGGTTATCCGCTCTGGCTGTGCGTGCTGGCGACCGGCTTTTTCGCCGTCATCGATGTGACCTTCTTCGCTGCCGCCCTGTTCAAGATTTTCGAAGGCGGCTGGTTTCCGCTGCTGCTCGGCGCGCTGATCTTCGCCCTGATGGTCACGTGGCGGCGCGGACGCGCCCTGATGCTCGAACGCCTGGGCGCCTCGGCGATCCCGCTGCCGGCGTTCCTCGACTCGCTGTTCGCTTCGCCGCCGCAGCGCGTGCCCGGCACCGCCGTGTTCCTCACCTCGACGCCTCAAGCCACACCGAGCGCCCTGCTGCACAGCCTCAAGCACTACAAGGTGCTGCACGAACGCAACGTCTTCACGACGGTGGCCTTCCTCGACGTGCCCTGGGTCGCGTTCGAGAACCGGGTGGTGTGCGAAAAACTCGGCCACGATTGCTGGCGCGTGACGGTGCGCTACGGCTTCATGAACCGCCCCGACATCGGCGCCGCGCTTGAACTGTGCGGCCCGGCCGGATTGCAACTCGAGCCGATGGACGTGTCCTACTTCCTGTCGCGCGAAAAGATCGTCCCGTCCACCGATGCCAAAGGCCTGCTGGCGCGCTGGCGCGACCGCGTGTTCGCCACCATGGCGCGCAATGCCGGCAGCGTCACCGATTTTTTCAACATCCCGGCGAATCGGGTGGTGGAGCTGGGCACACGAGTGGAGATCTGAACGCATCCGGGAACACGTCCGAAGCGTAAGATGTTGCGTCCCCTGTCAACATTTCATGCCACCAATCCCAAATGATGAAATCCTTGCTGAAACCCTTGTCGAGTCACTTGCCTTTGCTTCTGCTGGCCGGCGCCTTCGCCCTTGCCGGCTGCGCGCCGCTGGACCCTTTTTGGGAGCATGGCTGACGCCGGGTGCAGCCGTCAATTGCTGAGTCTGGGCCGGCATGCATCACGATTCGCAGAAAAGCCTCCCGAATCGCACCCCAAGCACTGCCTGAGGCATGGAGAGTGGCCGCCAGCGGCCACTGTCCATGCCTCAGGTACGCGCCTCCCCCCCACTTACCAAGCGATGCGCTGGTCGAACGCAGTCTCCGGTGCGCGCTGGGCTGACCAATCCCACTGAGGATCGTTCTTGGCCGGTTCCGCAGCCGCTGCCGCCTTCCACAGCGATGGCCCGCGCGCTGGAGC
>JANLTL010000471.1:0-13307 GCA_031362905.1 Burkholderiales bacterium
CGCGCGTCTTGGTCACGTCGGCCTTGGCGGAAGTGTTCACGCCCACCAGCGGGCCCAGCATCGCCTTCATGCCGGGCGACAGTGCGTCGTACGCAGCCGTGGCGCTGGCGAACAGGGTGTCACCGCCGAACGGCGGCACTTCGCGCGCGATCAGCATGGTGGCCATCGGCGGCTCCTGCAAGTAGGCCGTGTCGGTATGCCAGATGCCGCCAAAGTTGTGCTTCTCGTGCGGCAGCTTGAGCACGGGGATGATCAGCGGGTGGCCTTCGATGCCTTGCACAAAGGGGTACTCGACCACTTCGCCAAATCGTTCGGCGAAGGCCTGAAATTGCGCAGGCGGCAAGGCTTGATTGCGAAAAAAGACTACGCCGTATTGGAGCCAGACGCGGCGCAGTTCGCTGATTTGCGCATCGCTTGGTGGCTGGCTCAGGTCAATGCCCGTGACAACAGCGCCAACGGCGCCGGCGACTGGTTGAATCGACAAGGATGGTGAAGTCATGCGAGGCTTGGAGTGAGGCAGCACTGTCAGGGGTACAGATTGGGCGAGGAAGGTCAGGTGTCACGCGCCGAAAAGATTTTAGTCCCGGTCTGGCCCGACTGTGCAGTGGCGCTGCTTCACGGGTCAGATTCTGTACCGCCGGGCCGCGTCACTCGGCACGTATCCACCCCTGCGTGCGGCCAAAAAGCGGAATGCCGATGTAGCCGCGCACGGTCAGGCGGCGACCATCGGCGGACAGGGACATTGTGCTGCGATAGATGCCGCCGGAATCGGGGTCGAGGATTTCGCCACCACTGTAGGCGCCGTCGACGAAGCGCATGCCGGTGATGATGGCCATGCCGCGCAATAGTTTGTCCTTGCGCTCGTCGGTGCATTTGCTGCACAGCTTGTTCGGGTCTTCCCCCGGCACCAGACTCCTGAGGATGCGTCCGGTGAGGACGCCGTTTTCCTCGGTGAAGCGCACGATTCCCCGCGCCTTGACACCATCGTCACCAAAGGTGCGCCAGTCGCCCAGCGCACTCGGCGGGGTGGTTTGGGCGCGGAGCCCAGGACCGGTCCACGCGAGGAAACAGAGCGACAAACAGATCAGCAGATGCGTCAAGAAGGCACGCGCCGGCAGCCTGGGGTTTGGCAGTGCTCGCATGTTCGATTTCCATGCCCAAGCCGGAAGTCGTGGCGGCCGGTGCGGTCCCAACCAAGGAGGAGCCATTGCGGGCGCGTGCTTAACGCGTGGCCATGCTAGCTGATGCTGGCACGCCAACGTCAGATCAGTGGGGCCGGCGCCGCTGATGAAGATTGCTGTGTGATTCATCCCAACTGTTCGCGCAGTGCAGTCTTCAACACCTTGCCGGCCTCATTTTTCGGCAAGGACTCAACAAAGCGGTACTCCTTGGGTCGCTTGAAGCGTGCGATGTGGTCGAGGCAATGGGCATCGAGTGCATGGGGGTCCAGACCCGAAATGTCGGGGGCTGCTGAGCCGGGCGCCCGCGCCACCACAAAGGCGATCACCTCTTCACCCCATTCGGGATGCGCACGCCCCACCACCGAAACTTCGGCCACCTGCGGATGCAGCAGCAGAGCCTCTTCGACTTCGCGCGGATAAATGTTGGAGCCGCCCGAAATGATCAGGTCCTTGCTGCGGTCCTTGAGGGTGAGAAAGCCTTCTTCATCAAACGCGCCGACGTCACCGGTGTGCAGCCAGCCGTTTCTGAGGGCTGCTGCGCTGGCGGTGTCGTTCTGCCAGTAGCCGCGCATGATGACCGGGCCGCGTACGCAGATTTCACCGATTTCGCCCACCGGCAACTCGCGGTCAGCATCATCGGCGACCATGACTTCGACGCCGGCAAAGGGCAGCCCGACCGAGCCAATGCGCTCCTCATAGCGGGGATGCGCCGTGTCCGCATGAATCGCCTTGCTGCTTGCGGTAATGGTCATCGGCGATTCGCCCTGGCCGTAAATTTGTGCGAAGCGCTGGCCAAAGCGCGCCATGCCGGCCTTGATGTCGGCCACATACATCGGCCCGCCGCCATAGACGATGGTCTTGAGGCCGGGCACTGCGCCGCCACTGGGCATGCCACGCAAGGGCGCTTCCACGAGGCGTTTGACCATGGTCGGTGCCGCAAACATGGTGACGCCGGTGAAGTGGTTGCACAGCGCCGCAATTTCGTCCGCCTCGAACGCACCCGACTCGGGCACCACGTTACACGCTGCCTGCGCCAGATGCGGCACGATGTAAATGCCGGAGCCGTGCGACATCGGCGCCGCGTGCACGATGCAGTCTGCGCGCGCAATGGTGTCGACATTGGTGAAGTAGTTGAGCGTCATCGCCATCAGGTTGCCATGCGAGAGCATCACGCCCTTGGGCCTGCCGGTGGTGCCGCTGGTATAGAACAGCCAGGCGAGGTCATCGTCATGCCGTGCCTGCAGGGCGAGCGGCGCGGCCTGGTCGAGTTGCGCGAAGCGGGGGGACTCGACCGCGATCACCTGCCGCGCCATTCCTGATGCGCCCGATGCGCCTGATGCGGCGGCGGCGAGCGCTGCGCCCTGCTCGCAAGCGCTGAGCGTGTTCGCGCTGGCAAACACCACGGGCGCGCCACAGTTCTCGAAGATGTAGGCCAGCTCCCTGGCATGCAGCTTGGAGTTGACCGGCACTGCCACTAGCCCCGCATGCCAGGCCGCGAGGAAGAGTTCCAGATAGGCCGGATGGTTGCGCATCACCAGGGCGATGCGGTCGCCGGGTTTGAGGCCGAGCGCGATGAGGCCGGCGGCGAGCCGGGCGGTGCGTGCATGCAATTCGGCGTAATCGGCCAGCACGCGGGTGCCATGCGCGAGCGCCGGCGCATGCGGATGCACGCGCGCGGCGCGGGTCAGAAGCAGGGCAATGTTCATTTTGGTTCAGGAAGGATAGGGCCTGCGAGCCTTGGTGGGAGACATTCTTCAGGATGTACCGACTGGTCGGGCAAGGTGGGGCAGTGCCTAGCGTTTCTTTGCCGGCTTGCGTGCGGCTTTCTTGACTGGCTTGCCGGCCGCCTTGTTTTTCGCACCGCTTTTCTGTCCTCTTGCGGGTTTTTTGCTAGGCGCCTTCTTCACTGCTTTCTTCGCTGCCTTCCTCGCCGACTTCTGGGCGTGAGTTGCCGCCAGTCCCAGCGGCTTGGCATTGATCAGAATGGCCGCCAATATGCAAGGCTCGGTGCCGCGCACACTCCACGAGTGGTTGGTGCCGCGCTGAATCATGATGTCGCCCGGGCGAAGCAGGGTTTCGCCAGCTTCCAGGATGGCGTAAATCTCGCCCTTGAGCACGATCAAGTAATCAACGCTGGCCGTGGTGTGCATCATCGGGTCGGCGTTCGAGCCATCCTTGGCGTGACCCGCCCCGATCGAATCGAACGCGGCCTTCGAGTCGGCTTGATTGCGCCAGGCCGAATCCGGCGGGAACTCGACAATGCGCAGTATGCTGCCGTTCGCAGGCGGCTCCAACACGATGGGCCGATCGGCGGCATCGGCATTGCCGCTGTTGTCGGCGGGCGAACCATTGGTCACCCAGAGGTCGGTCAGCGCCAGGCCGGGCATCGACGCCATCTCTTTGATGTTGGGCGCGTGGCCATCCATCAGGAACATCGACTTGCCGCTCTTGTTGTGACCGGTAACGACCCTGCGAATTCTCCAGACCATGATCTTGTCTCCTCATTGTGACGTTGCGTTGCGCGCTGTTGCGCCATGATCTTTGATACTGTAGCAAATTCATTGTGCAGCAACGCGGAGGGGAGCAGGATGAAATTGGTGACATTTCAGGCACAACGCGGCGCGGCGCGCGCCGGCGTGCTCATTGATGGTGAGCGCCGGGTGCTCGACTTGCAGGCGGCGCATCGCGCACGTTTTGGCAAGTCGGCACCGATGCTCGCCAGCGTGCTGGCGATGGCGCAGGCGGGAGAGGACGCGCTCGAATTGGCGGCGAAGCTGATCAAAGGTGCGGCGCGCACCAGGTCGGCAACGCGCGAGCGCAGTGCCGTCAAACTGCTCGCGCCGATCCCGCAACCGCCGCAGATGCGTGACTTCCTGTGTTTCGAGAAGCATCTGGTGCAAGCCTTCGGCATGGCGCGCAAGGTGCGTGCTGCCAGTGAACCTGACCCCGCAGCGGCGATCCGCGAGATGGAGCAAAAGGGCATTCTGGCGATTCCGCAGGTCTGGTACGAGCGGCCGATTTTTTATCACCCGAACCGGCTCAATGTGATTGGCACCGAGCACGACGTGCAATGGCCCGCTTTTTCCAGCCGTCTCGATTTCGAACTGGAGTTTGGCTGCTTCATCGGCAAGCCCGGGCGCGACATCACGAAGGCAAAGGCACGCGAACACATCTTCGGCTACACCATCTTCAACGATGTGTCAGCGCGCGACGAGCAGATGCTCGAAATGCCGGGTCAGCTCGGCCCCGGCAAGGGCAAGGACTTCGACACCGGCAACATCCTCGGGCCGTGCCTCGTGACCGCTGATGAAATCGGCAACCCCTACCGGCTCAAGATGGAAGTGCGCGTCAACGGCGAGCGCTGGGGCGGCGGCAATTCGCGCGACATGCACTGGAAATTCGAAGACTGTATCGCCCATGCCTCGCGCTCCGAGACCATGGTGTCGGGCGAGTTTTTTGGTTCGGGCACGGTGGGCAGCGGTTGCGGGTTGGAGCAGATGCGCTTCCTTGCGCCCGGTGATGTGGTCGAACTGGAGGTCGAAGGCATCGGCATCTTGCGCAACCGGTTCGTCAAACCATGAAATGTGCAGTGAATTGATCGCATCCAGCGAGTAACGCAATACCAACCAAGGAGACCAGCATGAAAAAGCGTTCGATCGTGTGTGTTTCGTCAGTAGCGCTCGCCGCGGCGGCGTTGCTCGCCGCGTCCGCCGGCGTTTACGCCCAGCAGGAGATCAAGGTCACCGTTTCCGCCGGCCACGCGCCGGTGTTCCTGTGGGTCAAGCACATCCGTGAAACCATGATTCCGGCGGTCAACCGTGAATTGGCCAAGGGCGGCAAGTTCAAGATCACCTGGAACGAGGCCTACGGCGGCACGCTTGCCAAATTGGGGTCCGAGCTCGAAACCATCGAGCAGGGCATCTCCGACATGGGCATCGTCGGCTCGGTATTTCACCCCGGCAAGCTGCCACTGCAAAACGTCAGCTATGCCGCACCATTCGGGCCGCTTGATCCGCGCGTGGTCTCGAAAATAATGAACGAGATGCACGAGAAAATGCCGGCGATGAAAAAAGCCTGGGAGAAATACAACCAGACCTACCTGTGTGGATTTGGCCTCGATGGCTACGGCGTCTTCAGTGCCGCGCCGGTGACCCGCTTTGAAGATCTGCGCGGCAAGAAGTTTGGCGGCGCGCCCACCACTCATGCGTGGATCAAGGGCTCGGGCGCGGTTGCGGTGGCGGCCGGGTTGCCGGCGTTTTACAACGACGTCAAGGCCGGTGTTTACAACGGCGTGCTGGTGTTCCCCACCGGCGGGGTCGCGGCCAAGCTCTACGAGGTTGCGCCGGCCTATACCGAAACCGGTTTCGGTGCGATGTCGGCCGGCGGCATATCGATCAACAAGGGGCGCTGGGACAAATTTCCACCAGAGGTGCGCGCCGCGTTCAAGACCGGATGCGACGAGTACGAGGCGGCCTACAGCAAGGAGCAGTTTGTACGCGCCGTCGCGGCAATCGATACCATCAAGGCCAACAAGGGCAGTTTGTCGGTGATGCCCGAAGCCGAGCGCGTGCGCGTGGCCAAGTCGATCGAGAATCCTTCCAAGGCGTGGATTGCATCGGCGAGCAAGGCCGGCTTCCCCGCCAAGGAGGTGCTCAAGGCTTACATGGACGGTGCGCGTCGCGAAGGGCACAAGTTTCCGCGTGACTGGGACAAGGAGTGACGCCTGAGGCGCGGCCGCTGCCGGCTTCGGACCCGAGAAGGTTTTCACCGCTGGGCGCGCTCGCAGGCGCCATGAACATCGCCGGCACGCTGATGGTGCTTGTGATCATGGTGGTGATCCTGGTGGACGTGTTCGGCCGCTTCCTGTTCAACCATCCGCTGCCGGGCACCGCCGAGATCGTCGCGATGTCGATTGCCGTGGTGGTGTTCCTGCAGTTCCCCTCGACCCTGCGTGCCGGCCGCGTGATTGCGGCCGACGGCCTGGTGGAGTGGATGGGCCGGCGCTCAATCCGCTGGGAACAATGGTTGCTGGCCGCGCACCATGTGCTCGGTGGCGTGATGTTCGTGGTGGTGTGCACGCATGTTTATCCGCTGGCGCGCGGCGCCATCACCAGTGGTGATTTTTACGGGTCGCTGGGCGTGTTCACCTTCCCCAAGTGGCCGGTGTATTCCATCATTACCTTCGGCTGCGGCGTCATGGCACTGCAATACCTCGTGTTGGCGGTGCAGTACGTGCAAGCCGGCCGGCGTGGCGTGCGCCTGATTGAGGTTGACCCGGCCAACAAGGTGCTTTCTTGACGCCGCTCGAGTGGGGCGCCGCCGGCTTTGTGGCGCTCACGCTGCTGATCTATTGCGGTGTGCATATTTCGACGGCGCTGCTGACGGTGGCGTTTGTGGGCACGGCATTGATTCGCTCCGACTGGGATATCGCCGGCACCATGCTCGGCCAGGCCGCCACCGATTCGGTGACCGAATACGAATTTGGCACGGTGCCGCTGTTTGTACTGATGGGCTTTCTGGTGATGGTGGCCGGTGTCGGGCGCGACGCCTATCTGGTTGCGCACCGCATGCTGCGCAAGGTGCCGGGCGGCCTGGGGCACGCCACCGTCGTCGGCAACGCCATTTTTTCGGCGATCACCGGCATCACGGTCGCCGCAGTCGTGCTGTTTACCAAGCTGGCCGTGCCCGAGATGTTGAAACGTGGCTACCACCCCAAGCTGGCCGTCGGCGTGGTGGCGGGTTCGGCCATGCTCGGCATGCTGATTCCGCCTTCCCTGCTGATGATCGTCTATGCCGTGATCACCGAGACTTCGGTGGGGGACATCTACAACGCCGGCATCGTGCCGGGCATCATTCTTTCGGCAGCGTTCATGGGCACGATTTACCTGATCGCAAAAATGCGACCGGACTGGGTTGGTGGCGACAGCCCCGAAACGGTTGCCGATACGAATGCCGACATGGGCTCGCTGGCGCAGCAGTTGCTGCCGATCCTGGTGTTGATCGCGCTGGTGCTGGGCGGCATGTACGCCGGCGTCTTCACCGCCACCGAGGCCGGTGCGGTGGGGGCAGCAGGTGCGCTGGTGATTGCCCTGTTGCGCCGCTCGCTTGACCTCGACACGTGCTGGACCATCCTGATCGACACCGGTTATGTGACCGCCAGCCTGATCCTGATCATCGCTTCGGCGGCGATGTTTTCACGCTTTCTTGCCATCAGCGGATTGCCCTCGGCGCTCGGCAATTGGGTCACCGCCCATCAATTCACGCTGATGACGGTGATGCTGGTCTACATTGCGGTGGTGCTGTTCCTCGGCACCGCGCTCGACTCCACCTCCACCGTGCTGATTGCGGTGCCGATCTTTGCGCCGATCTTCAAGGCACTCGGTGCCGACCTGGTGTGGGTCGGCATCATCACCATGATCGCGGTGGAAGTCGGCTTGATTACCCCGCCGCTGGGCGTGAGCCCCTTCGTGGTCAAGGTCAGCCTGGATAAGGAGGGCTTGGGGCGCGACATTTCGCTGTCCGACATTTACCTGGGCGCATTGCCGTTTGCTGCTGCTGCGCTGCTGGTGATTGCGCTGATCGTGGCGTTTCCGAAGATTGCGTTGATCCTGGTGTAAGCAAGGCGGTTTGTGCACCACCCGTGCGTGGGATCGGCGCAGGACAGGATCGGCGTAGGACCGTAGTCGGTGTCCAGCAGATTTGATATCATCTTGTTATCAAAGGAGATGCCATGCGTGCAACCAATGCCCCCACCGCGCTGCTGATGCGGTTTCAGCCAATCGATACACCGTCCAAAGTTTCACGCGCCACCCTGGCCAGTCTGGCCAAGCAGTTGGGTTTCAAGCGCGAGTCTGAGGTGCTCCATTACGCGCTGAGCAAATTGGCCAGCGAAGTCTTGCCGGCCCACGAGCCCGATGATGGCCCGCTCACTGCCAGGCAAATGACGGCGATTCGCAAGGCGGCCGGGCCGGCCAGCCGCGGCAAAGTGGTTTCCAGCCTGTTTTGAGTCCCGGCGCCATGAGCGCGCTGTGGTGGCCCCGGCCCGAAGCGGGCGATCTGGTGTGGTGCCACTTTCCGCAACTGCCCCTGCTGCAGCCCGGACCCAAACCGCGTCCCGCATTGATCGTCAGGGTGATTGATCGTGATCCGCACTATCGCGTTTTCCTGGCGTATGGCACGAGTCAAAAAACGGCGTCGCTGCGTAGTGGTGAATTCCTGATGCGCAAGGACGGCAGTGCCGCGTTCAGGCTGTCGGGCTTGAGCTTCGACACCAAATTCAGCTTTGCCAACACCGTTGAACTGGACTATTCGAGCCAATGGTTCAAGGTGCCGCCGCATGCGCCTTGCGGTCAATTGCCGAAAATCGGCGTGCTGCACGCAGCGTACGCCAGGGCGGCCTATGCGGCATATCAGGCGGTTTTCGGTTGAATTCGGCAAAGATTGTGCTGAAAACCGTTGGTGGGAGAGATTCTGCGCAGTCATGCTGTTGTAACCCTTGGTGGGAGCGGTTATCAGGCCTCTATGCCTGTGCGTTATGCAAATCGACGAATCACCAATCAAGCCCCAATACTCTGCTGCCATATGTGCCGGTACACCAACTCGGCAACCTGCTGTTTGTCATCCGGCGTATACGGCGGCTCAGGCAAGGTCTGATACACGTGATCAAGAATGAAGGTCTGCACTTCCGCCTGCGTCTGCTCCTTCTCTGTCCAGCGATCCAGCGGCGCGATCACCTGCGACACGCCTGCCAGTAACTCACGGCTGGCTTGCTTGATGCGCTCCCGGTCCGCTTTCGACAAGTCATTGCGCTGAAGTAAATCAAACAACGCCAACTGCTCTTCGCTCAGGCCCTCCTCCACCGCACGGCGCTGCTCAGCATCCAGGCTGTTCGCCAAGTCGATCAACTTGGAGAACGTGTCCTCTACGGTGGCTCTATCCTTGTCCTGGTTGTACGCCGCAATGATCTCTTGATATTTTTTTTCGTAGTTCATGCGCAGCGGATTCTGCGCCAGCATGTTCGCCAGTTTGTCCTCAACAACCTTGCGAATGTCCTCAATCACCGTGGCCTTGCGCTTTACCCTCTTGCTGAATTCGGCGCGCAGCTTTTCCATGTTGATCAGCGAGAGATCCACCGTCAGGCCCATCGCCTGATCCGCACCCGGCAATTGCGTGTCAATCGCCTTGTTGACAATGCGATGCAGAATCTTGAGCAGCTCGGTCACATCCGCCGTATCACGGCGCTCGGTGAGCTTTTTGTAAATCGCCTCGATATTGTCGTGTCGCTCGGCATAAGTCAGTGCGGACGGCTCCACCAGTAGCGCCTTGAAGCGGCTGAACACCACACGCGCCAAAATCTCGAAGCGGCGCTTGGACTCATCATTGTTGTAAACCGCCTCTACCGCGTCCGCCAAACCCTGAATTCTTGCAAAACCCTTGGCGCCGATCAGACCGGCCGCTTCGAACCCCAGGCTGCGCAGATGCGCTTCCGTCACATCGACCGCATCCTTCAACGCCGCAACACGCTCTTCAATCGGCGCAATGATGTCATCGTCGCCACCATCATCGCCCAGCGCATATTGGGCAAGCGCCTCGCGCAAGCTCTTGAGCATGCCGTTGTAGTCAACGATCAGGCCGAAGTCCTTGCCCGGATAACGCCGGTTGGCGCGGGCAATCGCCTGCATCAGCGTGTGGGCGCGCATCGGCTTGTCGATATAGAGCGTGGACAGACACTCAACATCGAAACCTGTCAGCCACATGGCGCACACAATCGCCATGCGGAACGGATGCTCGGGGTTCTTGAACGCCGACTCCACATCCACCCGCTTGCCATCCGGCGTCTCAAAGCCTAGCTTCATGCGGGCGCGGTGCGGGATGATGTCGAAGCCCCACTTCTTGAAGTCCACGACTTCGTTTTGCGCCTCGCTGATGATGATCTCGACAATCGTTTGATCCAGCCACGTTGCTTTAGCCAACAAGCGGTCACGCTGCGCATGCAGCACCTGCCGGGTTTCATCGTCTGGCGCGGCGCCAATCTCTGCCGCCTTCGCATTGGCCTCCACCCGCACAGCCGCCGCTTTCGCCTTCCACATTGGCTCGATCAGCATCAGCATCCGCGCGCAGGTGATCTTGTCGATGCACACCAACATCGCCTTGCCGGCTTCCCAGCGCGTGCTGCAATGCTCGACAAAATCCGCAGCCAGCTTGGCCAGGCGCTTGTCGGCGGTGATGACCTCATAGTCCTTTCCAAGCAATTTTTCGAGGAGAGCGGTCTGATCAGGGTCAAGATCAGCAGCGTCAACGGCGGCGGCAATTTTTTCGTTCAAGTCCAGACGCGCCAAACCAAGTTTCTCGCCCCGGTTCTCATAGACCAGCTTCACGGTGGCGCCGTCTTCCTCACTACGTTTGAAGTCGTAACGGGAAACATAGTCACCAAATATCCGCTTGGTCAATTCATCATTCTTGAACAGCGGCGTGCCGGTGAAACCGATGAACGCCGCGTTCGGCAGCGCCAGGCGCATGTTGCGCGCCAGCTTGCCCGACTGCGTGCGGTGCGCCTCGTCCGAAATCACGATGATGTCGTCGCGGTCACTGTAAGGCTCGCCCGGCTTCACGTCCTGATTGAATTTGTGGATCAGGCTGAACAGATAGCGGTGATTCTGTTTCAGCAGTTGCTCCAGATCCTTGCCGGTGCCGGCACGCGGCGTCTGGTCATCCGCCAAGCCGCAACCCACAAAGGTCTTGTAAATCTGGCTGTCCAGATCATCCCGATCGGTCATCAAGAGAAAAGTGAAATTGCCTTCCACGGTGCGCCGCACCTTCTCGGCGAAGAACGCCATGGAATAAGACTTGCCGCTGCCCTGCGTGTGCCACACCACGCCGAGACGCCCAAGATCAGGATGCGCACGCTCGACAATCTGAAGCGATTGCGCCGCAGGCTCCGCTGCCAAAGGGTAAGGCACCAGGGGCTGATTGGCGGCGGTATCAAATCTCTGCGCCGGCAACTCAATCGTGCGATACGTAAGCCGCTCACCCGGCGGAAACCGGCGCTTGAGTTCCTCTTGCCGCACCACCGCCGCTACCGCCTGGTTCACCCCCAGCAACTGATGATTGCGCGCCACCACCTTGCGCACCGCCCCTGCCTTGCTCGCGTCGAACAAAATGAAGTTCTCGACAATGTCCAGCAGCCGCTCCTTGGCCAGCATGCCGTTGAGCAGCACCTCGGCGGCCACATCGCCCTTGTCCTTCTCGTCCAGGCGCTTCCACTCGCCAAAGTGCTCCCAGCTACTGGTGATCGAGCCATAGCGCGCGTTGTCGCCATTGCTCACGATCAAAAACGCATTGTGATGAAACGCATGCGCGATCACGTTCTCGTCAAGGTAATCACGCAAATTCCCGTCAAACCCGGCCCGGATGTTCTTGTAAACCGCTTTGAGCTCAATGAACACCAGCGGCAAGCCATTGACAAAGCAAACCAGATCGGCCCGGCGGTTGTAATTGGGCGTGCGCAAGCCGGTGACCTTGAGTTCACGCACCGCGAGAAAGCGGTTGTTGCCCGCATTGCGAAAATCGATCACCCGCGCCTGCGCATGGCGCGGCTGCCCTTGAGGGTCGCGGTAACTCACCGGCACACCCTCGCGGAGCATTTTGTAAAACGCCTGGTTGTGTTGCAGCATCGAACGCGAATAATCGTGATGCGTCAGCCTGGCAACCGCCTCGTCAATCGCCCCCGCCGGCAATTGCGGATTGAGCTTCGCCAGCGCTGCCCGCAGATCACGCACCAGCACGACATCGCGCTCACTTGCCCGCCCCAGCGTGCCCGCCGCGCCAAACGTCTCCTGGTTCCACGCGTAGACACTTTCCCAGCCCAGCACCTTTTCCAGATGCTCGGCAAAGGTGGCTTGCACCAGCCGGTCTTCGCTGTTGATGTCGGTGTAGGCCATGCGTTCTATTGGCTTTTCTATTAACTTTTATTGGCTGATTCGCCGCATAAGAGTAGATAAAAAGTCAAATAAAAACAATAAGTTACATATTTCTATTGACCGGATTAGCTCAAAACAGCCCAAAAGTTGGTTCGATTAGCCGGGTTTTGAGCTAATAGGAATGGTTCATTTATCAGTCACCAGCCGATAGCGCGCCCGGTTCCGTTCCCCTTCCATCACCACCACGGACTTACCCACCAACTCCGCCAGCGCCTTCTTAAGTTGCGACCGGTTCAGCTCCGGACCAATGCGGCCGCTGATCTCGCCAATTTTTGAACGCGGGTAACGCCGCAAATCCTCACGCACAAGTTCCATCAAACGATGCGGCTCAATCCGCAGCAACGTGGTCGGCACCTTCAGATCGGAGCCACGCAACAATTCCGGGTCAACAAAATAGCGCGTCCCCTGAGTGCGCCCGGCAGTTCGTACCAGCGCAAATGCCTGCAATCGCCCCAGCCACACACCAAGCTCATCCGCCCCATCCGTCTCCAGCATGGCAGCCAACTCCCTGGCCGTCATGCCTTCACTCTGCGCTAACGCCCCAAGCGTAATGCGCTCACGCTGCGTCAACTGAAAGCGCTCATCCGCATCTGTCACCAGCCGCATCACCTCGGGTTTCACAATGCGCCGCTGAATCGTCACCTTGACCCAATCCACGCCCTCCTCGGGCACGGGAGCCGGGCGGCCTTGCGACAACAGTCGGTCGTAGATCAGATCAAAGCCGCTGCCCTCGCGCTCCATCAAGCCCAGATCGTGGAACACCCGCGCCAGCCCCTCGTTGCGGCGCCGGCTCGCATGCAGCATGTTGCGCGGCGTCACCCCCAGCGGCAGACGGCCCGGGTTCACCACCTCAAGCCGCTCCGGATGCAGATTGAGATAAATATCGCCCTGCTGCGTATACGGCCGGTGCACCAGCGCATTGACCAGCAGCTCACGCACCACCTTCTCGTCATAAGCCGGCACACTGCGCCGGTACAAACCCTCGGCCACCTCGTAGCTCTCGCGGAAATCCGGCACCTCGCGCCAGATCGCATCGACCAGCTCGACCGGCGACAGCGCGCAATCGTCCCACACCCACTTGTTGATCTTCTTGCCCTGCTCGTCATACTTGATCGCCTGCACCAGCGGCGCCGTGCCCAGCGCCCGC
>JANLTL010000477.1:0-4327 GCA_031362905.1 Burkholderiales bacterium
GGCTGTGACCAGGGTCGTGCCTATCTCAACAAACGAGGCATCCCTTTTAGTGAGAAATTGGTCAAGTCCAACCAGGACATTGACGAGATGAAGAAGCTCACCGGCGCGACCGCCATTCCGGTACTGAAGGTGGGCAGCAATCAGCAAGCGGGATTCGGCGAGTCGGAGTGGGGTGCCCTGCTCGACACCGCCGGTTACCCTGCTTCCAATCAATTGCCTCCCGGCTACAAAGCGCCTCCTGCGACCGGCGTGATACCCGAGAAGCCGCCGGCAACCGCTGCAGCCAAGCCCAAGCCTGAGGAGGCGGCGCTCCCGCCTCCGCCCCCTGCTGCGGACGCTGCAGCCAGGCCCGGATGGTTCAAGGGGTTCTGAACTCCGTCGTTTGCCGACCGCTCTCAAAAAAACCGCTCGCATGAGCGGTTTTTTTTGAGTTCGCGGCGGTAGTGGCCAGAGCGGGCTTCCCAAAGTGTCAGTCGCGCAAGTCCACGCGCTACGCATAGCGCGTGGACTTGCGTAAAATCCGGCCATGCGCCTCGCCACCTGGAACGTCAACTCCCTCAAAGTGCGCCTGCCGCACGTGCTCGACTGGCTCGCCACTGCGGATTGCGACGTGTTGTGCCTGCAGGAAACCAAGCTCACCGATGACAAATTCCCCGCTGCGGCGTTGCAGGCCGCGGGGTACAGCACGGCATTCAGCGGCCAGAAGACTTACAACGGTGTCGCCATTCTGTCGCGTCTGCCGATGCGCGACGTCGCCTATGGCATGCCTGATTTTGCCGATGAACAAAAACGCGTGATCGCGGCGACCATCGACGCACCCGCGCAGGCCGCCAATGTGGGCGTCGATGCAGCGACCGGTGCGGCCATGGCAGTCGCCGCGGGAAGCACGGCCTCCGTGCGCGTGGTCTGCGCCTACATCCCCAATGGCCAAAGCCTGGAGTCGGACAAATACCGCTACAAGCTCGACTGGCTCGATGGCTTGCAGGGGTACATGGCCGCGCAAACCGCAGCGCACAGCCACACAGCGCTGCTTGGCGACTACAACATCGCTCCCGAGGACCGCGACGTCCACGACCCTGCAGCCTGGCAGGGCCAGGTGCTGGTGAGCGCGCCGGAGCGCGCCCATTTTCAGAAATTGCTCGACACCGGGTTCACCGATTGCTTCCGCCTGTTTGAGCAAGCAGAGAAGCTGTACTCGTGGTGGGATTACCGCATGCTCGGCTTTCGCCGCAATGCCGGCATGCGCATCGACCACATCCTCGCTAGTCCCACGCTGGCGGCCACCTGCCGCGCCTGTGTGATTGACAAGGCGCCGCGCAAGCGCGAGCAGCCTTCCGATCACACTCCCGTGGTCGCGGATTTCTCGGTCTAGCTACGCCGGTGGCGGCGCCGCGCCGCGCAGCCGGTAAAAATCGTTGATCCCCACTTCCGCGCGCAACTCGGGAACGTCGCGCCCCTGCGCCGCACCGGTATAGGGAATGCCGATCGCATCGGCGATGCGCACGAAGCCATGGAACGCGGCGATCACCGCTGCCGCATCCACCAGCCCCGCCTCTCCCAGCAACGGCCGTAGCGCACCGCGCGCGGCAACAATGCCTGCGGCGTCGCGCAATACGGTGGCCTCGGCCCAGTCGACCAACAAGCCCGCGTGCGCGATATCGACACCGCCGTCAAAACCCGTGGTCACGCCACGTACGTCCACTTCCTTGCCGCCAGCATGCATGCTCTCACGGAGCATGTAGGAGTGTGCCGTCGTTCAGTAAACGCATTGATGCAAGGCCGACACGCGCGCCGCAAGAATCTCCACTTGCGGGCGGCTAATGGCGCGAATCGACGAATCAAATTTATAGACAAACTGCCCCGGCAAATAATGCATGTTCGCCAGCGCCCAGTAGTCGCGCAGTGATTGCGGCACCGACGAGAGGCCGCGATAAATGTAGCCGGCCTTGGGGCCCGGATACAGCGGGCCGTCGGCCTCGGTAGCATCCTCCGGCTCGACCAGCGGCAGCCAGGCTGCCTGCTTCTTCGCCCCTGCTGGCCAATGGCGGGTGGGCTCGCCTGCCTGCGGCGCCGGCAACGCACGCTCTGTTGCCCCGAGCGCGCGGGTGAACGCATCCATCATCATCACCATGGCGATGATGCCGGTGATCTCGACGTATTCGCCCTCACTCAATCCAAGCGCCAGAACCTCCTGCGTCCAACGTTCACTCAAGCGGCCGGGGTCGGATACGACCCGGTGAATCAACTCGACGGCACCCGCTTCAAGCGTCCCGAGCGCACCCCGGCCCGCATGCTGGCCCGCCACGGCATTCGGCGACAGCGCAGCCTTGATGCGCGCACAGTGCGCGCAGCCATGCGCGTGACGAATTTCGGCGGCCACCGCGACGCGCTGAGCGCCGGTAAGCCAGGTGCCCGGTTTGCCAATCGCGACCCAGGCAGATTCGTGGGCATCGGTCAAGTCGTCACGTATCGCAATGCTGTTGCCGGCTTCAAACTGAAAAGCGGTCATGCGTGTCTCCCGGGCGGATGTTTCTGATGAAGTTGATGGGGTCATGGGGCGTAGGAAATTCAGAGGCAGCTTGCTTCAAGACGCCGTCACCAATAGCGCCAGTGCGGCTTCGATCGCCTCATCGGCAATTTGATCAAGCTCCGCGGCAGTGCGGTTCTGGATCGGATGGGGAACAAATACAACCGCCGGCTCGAAGCCAAGCGCCTGCGACTGCGCCGCCACTGCGTCGGTGAAGCCGGTGGTGACGACCGACACGCCGGGTATCCCGCGTGCGTCGAGGTTCATGAGGTCGTGCAAACTGCACGACGTGCATGACCCTCAGTCGGAGAGCGCAATCAATACGACGTCGGCTGTCGCGGCGATGTTCTGCAGGTTTTCGGGCGTGGCGACCTTGGCATTGGTCGGCTTGCCGACGCGAATGGTTTGAATGTCGCGCTGGTGCAGGCGCCACTCGACGCGGTCGAGAAACTCCTTGGTACGGGTTTTGCCGATGTCGAACAGCCCGACCGTGAGGCCGTCGAGAGACGACGGCGGCGCCAGCCGCGCGCGTTTGAGCGGTGAGGTTTCGGGCGTGGGGTCACGCATCCAGTGCATGCTGCTCATGACTTGATCTCCTTGGTGACGGGTTGCAGTTCTAGATGGTTGCGGCCGGCGATCCAGCCCGGCAGGATGGCGGAAAACAAACCGGCCGGGCCGCCGGCGCGCACGATCAGCAGGCCGCCGGGATTGAATTTTGGCACCGGCTCGCCCGCCATCGCGGCAGGCATGCCTTCACCGACGCCGTGTGCGCCTGCGATCAGGTCAGCGCCGGGGCGCAACGTCGCAGCGTCAATCGCCTGCTCGATGCGCTGGCGGTCCCAGCCGGCTTCGGCAAAGATGGCGTAGTGCTCGGGCGACAGCACCAGGATGGCGCGTTGCGATAACGCGATCTTCGGGTGACCAATGGCATTGAGGGCCATCGCCAGCGAGCGCGCCAGTTGCTCCGGCGAGCGCGATTTCTGGTCGACAAAGCCTTGCACTCCTTCGCCCTGAAACAGGGTCACGGTGGAGGTGCCGGGAGCGAAGCCGCGCGCGACCGACAGCGGCTGCCACCCGGCATCGGACTCATCCTCGGCAAAACAGAAGGTGTATTTGCCAGGCCCACCGAGGGTGGCGCGATCGGCTTCGCCGGGGCGGCCGCCGCCCACATTGCGCACGATCAGTTGCAGCGCCCGCCCGATGGTCGCGTTTGCGCGATTGCCCTGCCCCAGCGCATTGAGGCCGGCATTCATGCCGATGCGCTTCACGATCGGGCCATTGACGATGATGATCGGTGAAGAAAAATAGGTTGTCGCGAGCAGGCCGTGCAGGGTGAACACAGGTTCGAGCGCGGCTTCAATGCTGGCCAGCACCACCGGCATGTATTCGGGCTTGCAACCGGCCATCACGGCGTTGATGGCGACTTTCTCGACCGTGCACGGCGCCAGATTGGGGGGGATCAGGCCCACCACTTCGCCGGGACCGCGGGTGGTGCCGGCCAGCATGCGCAGCACCCGCACGTCAGTCGGCGGCACCACAGGCAGGCCATCGCTCCAGCCGCGCTCGAAACAGACTTCGACTGCATCGTCGTATTCGCCAAACTCCACCTTGCGCGATTGGATGCCGGTGTCGCCGAACCTGACCTGCAGGTATTCGGCAAGGCCCGGCTCGACACTCCTGGAGCCGCATCCGGGGCGCAGCGCCGGCAAGCCTTCGCCCAGATCTGCAATGCCGGTAATGCGGCGCCATTCGCCCGCATCCCAGCCTTCGGTGCGCGACACTTCGACGCCGTTGTCGAAG
>JANLTL010000510.1:0-3371 GCA_031362905.1 Burkholderiales bacterium
GGCGAATACACCATCTCGATCTTTCAGGTGGTGGTGCTTGCCTTGCTCATTTCGTGGGTGGCGGCGGTGATTGTGATTCCCTATCTCGGCTATCACTTGTTGCCTGCGCATCCGCATGGCGGACGCCACGCCAAGACCGGCTCTGGCAGCCATTCTCCAGGGCATGGCCACTGGTTCACGCGGCTACCGGTGATCCGCAACCTTGTTTCGATCAGCACCAATTTCTATACCCACTTTCGCGACATTGTCGAGTGGTGCATTACCTGGCGCAAGACGGTGATCGTCATCACCATCGCCTTGTTTGCGGTGTCGGTGTTCGGCTTCAAATTTGTGCAGCAGCAGTTCTTTCCGTCTTCGACACGCACCGAAATCCTGGTTGACCTCAAGCTCGCCGAAGGCTCGTCTTACTGGGCCACCGAGCGCGAGGTCAAGAAGATGGAGGCCTTTCTCAACCAGGAGAAAGACCTTTACTTCAACTATGCGAGCTACGTCGGTACCGGCAGCTCGCGCTTCTTTCTCTCGCTCGACCAGCAACTGCCGGCGCCGAGCTTTGCCCAGTTTGTGATCACTTCAAAAGACCTCGCCGCGCGCGAAAAGCTGCGCGAAAAATTGATCGCCGTGCTCGAAGGCCCGGACTTCACCGGTCTGCGCGGTCGCGTGCTGCGCCTGGAAAATGGCCCGCCGGTCGGCTACCCGGTGCAATACCGCGTGGCCGGCGAAGACCTGGTGCGCATTCGCGCACTGGCCGATCAGGTGGCCGCCGCGATGCGCGCCGATGCGGCGCTTTCCAACGTCAATTTCGACTGGAACGAGCGCGCCAAGGTGATCAAGCTCGACATCGACCAGGACAAGGCACGGGCGCTGAACGTGAGCACCCAAGACCTCGCCAACTTTCTGCAAACGTCGATCAACGGTGTCTCGGTTACTTTCCTGCGCGACCGCGACCGCCTCGTCGAAGTGCTGCTGCGCGGCTCGGAAGCTGAACGCGGCAAGCTGTCGCAATTGCAAAACCTGGCGGTGCCGACGCGCTCGGGCAAGAGCGTGCCGATCACCCAGATCGCTACCATCACCTACGATTTTGAAGAGGGCATCATCTGGCGGCGCGACCGCCTGCCCACCATCACGGTGCGCGCCGACATCTATGACGGCCAGATTCAGCCCGGCACGGTGACCGCACGCCTCGCGCCGCGCATGGCCGAGCTGTCCAAAGACCTGCCGCCCGGCTATCGCATCGAGGTGGGCGGCGCGGTCGAAGAAAGCGCCAAGGGCGGCGCCTCGGTTGCCTCAGGCGTTCCGCTGATGCTGCTGACGATGCTCACGCTCCTGATGATCCAGCTGCAAAGCATCCAGCGCATGATTCTGGTGGTACTCACCGCGCCGCTCGGCCTCATTGGCGTGACGGCTGCGCTGTTGCTGTTCAACAAGCCCTTCGGCTTCGTCGCCATGCTTGGCACAATTGCGCTCTCGGGCATGATCATGCGCAACAGCGTGATCCTGATCGACCAGATCGAACAGGACATCAAGGCCGGCCACAACGCCTGGGATGCGATCTGTGACGCGACGGTGCGGCGCTTCCGGCCCATCGTCCTCACCGCGCTGGCGGCTATCCTCGCCATGATCCCGCTCACACGCTCGGTGTTCTTCGGGCCGATGGCGGTGGCGATCATGGGCGGACTCACGGTGGCGACGGCGCTGACCTTGCTGTTTTTGCCAGCGGCCTACGCAGCCTGGTTTCGCATCGCAAAACCAGCTGCGTCGTGAACCTCGGCCTGGTTTCGCATCTCGAAAGCGACTCCAGGCCAGAGTAGCATTGCCGTTTGAGAACGGCACGCAGGGTGGCCGGCATGAATTGGCAGTCACTCGCGGATGGCGTTTAAGGTAACGCGCAAAACGTAGGTGGAAGCCCGTGCGGGCAGCCGGACGGCGTGAAGTGAGACGCATGAAGCGATAGGGGCACGCCGCTCTATACTCACGCACCTCCCGTCATTCGTCTCAGCCACTCGGATCGCCGCAGGATTCGATGCTGAAATGTGCATATGCCCACCGTCGCCACTGCGCAGTGCCAATCTCCCCTGTGGTTCGCCGGCCTCGTCGTCATTGAACTTGGCCATAGCGTCGCAGCACCGTTCGCCGGACAAATCCTCGGTGAATTGGGCGCTGAAGTGATCAAGATTGAAAAGTCCGACGGCGACGATGCGCGCAAGTGGGGTCCGCCGTTCTGGGAAGGCGCCTCGGCATTTTTTCAGTCGCTCAACCGCAACAAGCAGTCCGTCGTTTGCGATTTCCGCGATGCCGAGCAACGTGCCGCCCTGACGGCGCTGATTGTCGAGCGCGCCGACGTGGTGGTGCAGAACCTGCGCCCGGGACATGTCGAAAAATTGGGCCTCGATGGCGCGACGTTGCTGGCGTTGAAGCCGTCTCTCATCTATTGCAACCTCGGCGCCTTCGGCAGTGAGGGGCCACTCAAAGACCGTCCCGGTTATGACCCGCTGATGCAGGCGTTCGGCGGCGTCATGAGCACCACCGGCGAGCCGGGGCGGCCGTCGGTGCGCGTGGGCGCCTCGATTGTCGACATGGGAACCGGCATGTGGGCGGTGATTGGCATTCTCACAGCGCTGCATGAACGCCACACGTCCGGGCGCGGGCGTGTGGTCGATGTGTCCCTCTATGAAACCGCGACGACCTGGGTTTCGCTGCTCGCGTCGCAGTTTCTCGCGAGCGGCATGCTGGCCGGCAAGCAGGGCTCGGGTGCACCCGGCATCGTGCCGTACAAGGCCTATGCCACGTCGGATGGCGAAATCGTGATCGCAGCCGGCAGTGACGTCCTGTTTCGCGGCCTGGCGACGGTGGTGGGCAAGCCCGAATGGATTGACGATGCGCGCTTCAAGGACAACCCGGCGCGCGTGGCGCATCAGGCCGAGTTGTATGGGATGCTCGATGACTTGATCGCGCAGCAGCCCTGCGCGGTCTGGATCGAACGCCTGGAAGCGGCGGGCGTGCCGTGCTCACCGGTGCAAAACCTGGAGCAGATGCTGGCGCATCCGCAGACGGCCGCGCTGGGCTTGGTTCAAGCGGTGCCGGATACGGGCATGCAATTCATCGGTCTGCCGCTGCGCCTTGACGGCGTGCGCTCCGCACCGCGTACTGCACCGCCCAAGCTGGGCGAACATACCTCGCAACACCTCAAAAGGAAAGCCCAGCCATGAATGCTGCAGTTGATACCTCTGCTGCAAACGCCAGCGCCGTCAGCACGGACCCCTTGTCGATTCCGTTGGGCGACGACTACCCGGAAATCCGCGAGAGTGTGCGCAAGATCTGCGCCGGTTTTCCGGGCGAATACTGGCGCAAGCTTGAAGCCGAGCTTGCCTACC
>JANLTL010000513.1:0-9862 GCA_031362905.1 Burkholderiales bacterium
CCTTGGGCTGCGCTGTGGATCGCCTCGAAGGCGTCGCTCTTAAACCCGGCTTTACTCTTCATTGCATAGCTCCAGTAAGTCACCCTGATTGAGTATGACTCTCAACTCGGCGTCCGTCATGCGGCCGTAGGCAAGCGCCAGTTTCCTGAAATCATCAAGCTCATCATCATCGATGTTGGCGCGGTCCTGCTTGGCAAACAGATAGGCAAAGATCCAATACCGCCCACCCTTTGCCAGAATGATCGAGCGGTGCATGTTCTGGTTTAGCCGCTTCTTGAACACACCTCCGCCGAGATCGTCGGCCTGCCCCTGCATGACCTCCCGAATCGCGGAAATCAACGCGGCATCACTGATGCGCACTTTCCTCGCCACCCGGCTGAACCAAGCCGTCTTGAACGCTCGCGTCAAAGGCTTTTTTGGCATGACTGAGTATAGCACCCAGTCCTACTTTTTCGTAAACTTCATACCGTAGGGATTTCAACTCCGGCTTGGGCCGGAAATTCGGCGGGCGCTTCTCGAAGAACACGTTCTGCGCCTCATGCGCCTCCTCACTCTCGACAAAATTGAGCGAGATCAGATGCGCAATGCGGCATCGTGTTCGGCGAGCGGCACCATCGCGTTGATGAGACCCCGGTCGAGCGCCTTTTCGGCACCGATGCGCTGGCGCGTGAGCCACATTTCGCCCTCGCTTGGCGTCAGCCACGCCACCGTCGACGAGCACAGTGCTGTGCAGTTTAGAGGGTCGAACAGCGCGGCCGGAGGCAGCCCAGCCACCGGCGTTCATCATGTGAACCTGCATCAACGCGTTAGCATAGCGAAATCCTTGGCCGGCGCGCGCTGCGTGCGTCGTGTGATGCTCAGCCGCGCATGACTGCTCCGAACCATAGTGATTCCCACTCTGTCCCCCACTCGCCGGAACCTATAGATGAACTCTCGCTTCGCTGCTCCTGCCCTCGTCCATTTTGCCGATGCACTGCTGCAAAAAACCGGACTCGATGCCGACAAGGCCAATGCCGTGGCCGAGATATTGGTCGAAGGCGACCTGATGGGTCACGATACCCACGGCCTCAATCTGCTCGCGTCCTATCTCAACGAATTGGTCAACGACACGATGGGCAAGAGCGGCGCGCCCGACGTGATGAACAGTCGCCCTGCCGCGCAATTGTGGGATGGCAGGCGCCTGCCCGGACCGTGGCTGGTGCTCGAAGCGATGGATGCTTGCGCGCAGATGGCGCGCACCTACGGCAGCGGCAGCGTGAGCATTCGCCGTTCGCACCACATCGCTGCCCTCACTGCGTATCTCAAGCGCGCCACCGATCAGGGCCTGATGATGCTGCTCTACTGCAGCGATGCAAACTCGTGCAGCGTGGCACCGCATGGCGGCAAGGACCCGGTCTTCACACCGAACCCGATGGCCTTCGGCATTCCCACCGGCGGCGCACCGATTCTGGTGGATGTCTCATGCGCGATCACCACCAATGGCATGAGCGGCCGCCTGGCCAAGGAAGGCAAGCGCTTCCCCGGCAAGTGGCTGCTCGACGAGCAAGGCGAGCCGACCGATGACCCGAAGTACGGCACGCCGGGCGGTGGCGGCACGATTCAATTGCTCGGTGGCATGGATGTCGGCCACAAGGGCTTTGGCCTGACCCTGCTGGTCGAAGCGCTGACCGGCGGCCTCGCCGGTTTCGGCCGCGCCGATCCCAAAGAAGGCTGGGGTGCGACCGTGTTTGTGCAGTTGCTCGACCCGGAAGCCTTCGGGGGCCTGGCCGGAGAGGCGCGCCAGATGGACTTCGTGGCCGATGCATGCCGGAGATCCGCTCCCAGAGCCGATTTCCAGAGAGCAGGCATTGAAAAAGTACGCCTGCCGGGCGAGCGCGCCTTGAAAGTGCGCGCCGAGCAACTCGCAGCCGGTGTGGCCTTGCATGCCGGCATCCTGCCGCAGCTCATGCCATGGGCCGAAAAACTCGGTGTGGCCTTGCCCGCCACCGTTTAGCGAAACAACTCAGGCCTCTAGGTCGAGGCTGACCGAACCGAGGCCCTCGACCACAAAGCGCACGGCATCACCCGCGTTCGGAAATTTCGACGTGATCAAACTTCCCGTGATCACGAACTCGCCGCGCTTGAGGGTTTGGCCACGTGCATGCAGATGCCGCGCGATCCAGGCCATCGCATCGAGCGGATGGCCCATCACGTCGCGCCCGGCACCTTCGCCGACGGTTTCGCCGTTGAGGGTGGCGACACCGGTGAGTGCGGCGAGATCCAAATCGCGCCAGTTGCGGCGCCATTCGCCGAGCACCACGCCGCTGCTCCAGGCGTTGTCTGCGGCGAGAGTGAACATGGTGGCGCCGCTATCCTTGCCAAATTTGGTGTAGTCGGCGTGGCGGTCGTCGGCGAGTTCGAACGCCGGGCAGACTGCCTCGATACAGTGAGCCACTTCGTCGCGCGTCGGCGCTGCAGAGCCCGGCGGCAGGTCTGCGCCCATCTGGAACGCAAGCTCGCACTCGAACAACAGATGGCCGAACGCGCTTTTTTTCACCCGCGCCGGCGAGCTGTGCATGCCGCTGCCCGCGTGCCAGCGGTCCAGCACCTGTCCGGCGATCGAATCGTCATAGCCGACAAACTTGCGCATCTGCGGCGTCGTCAATGCGATCTTGTAGCCGACGCGTCGCGCCTGCCAGGCGGCGCAGCGCAGGGCCACCAGCGCATCCTGCACGTCGTAGGCCGCAGCCATGGATCCAGGCACCTGATCCCCGGCCAGCGGCACGAAGGCCTTGCGCCCGGCGTGCTGCTCCATCAGCCAGCGCCCTGCTTCCTGTGTTGTGGTGCCTGCCACCATATCGCGCTCCTCTGGTTTCAATCAGAGAGAGTTTACGCAAGCCGCAAGGTATAGTCACGCCCGGCACAGTTTGCCCTCCTCAAATTCCTTGCAGGCCACATGTCAACCGTCATCCCCAAACGCAGCACCGGCATCGCCCTGATGCTTGCGGCCGGCCTGTGCTGGAGCCTCGGCGGCATCATCGTGCGCAAGCTCTCGCTCACCGACACCTGGGAGATCGTGTTCTGGCGCGCGTTGTTCATGTCGGCATTTATCGGCACACTGCTGCTGGCCTTGCGTGGCCGCGGTGCGATGGCCAGCGTACGTTCAATTGGCGTGGCTGGTGCGATTTCGGGCGTGTGCCTGGCGGCGCAGATCTACTTCTTCATCCTTGCGCTCAGCCACACCACGGCGGCCAACACCTTTGTGTTGATGAGCATCTCCCCCTTGCTGGCAGCGTTGGTGGGGTTGATGTTCCTGCGCGAGAAGGTGGCCTGGCATACCTGGTTTGCCATCGCGTTTGCGCTGGGCGGCATTGTCATCATGTTCGGTGAAGGGCTCGGCACCGGCCGCTGGCTCGGCAACATCTATGCCCTGTGTGTGCCGGTAGGCTATGCATGCCAGATCCTGTTCGTGCGCAAGGTACAGGGCGCGGCGGGCAAGGCGCCGGATCTGCTACCGACGGTGCTGGTGGGCGCGCTCTTTGCCATGACACCGGCGCTGTTCCTCGGCTGGCCGTTTGAGGCGACCGGTGCGGACGTCATGCTGCTCGCCGTCATGGGTTGCGTGCAACTGGGCCTGGGCTGCTGGTTGATGACACTGGCCGTGCCACACCTGCGCGCGGCCGAGATGGGCCTGCTGGCACTGACCGAGACCATTCTTGCGCCGCTGTGGGTCTGGCTGGGCACCGGTGAAGCACCGACCGCAGTGGCACTCACCGGCGGCGTATTGATCATCGGTGCGCTGGCCGCCAACGGCTGGGTCACGCTGCGCTCGGAGCGCCCAGCCTGACTCATTGGCAATGCGACGGTCTGGCCGAGCAACAGCGTATAGCCATCCGGATTGGCCTTGGCGACAAACTTGGTGGCGATCGCGCCGGTTGCCCCCGGCTTGTTCTCGACCAGGACGGGCTGTTTGAGCGACACCGTCAAGCGCGCGGCAATCGTGCGCGCCAGTGCGTCACCCAGACGGCCGGGAGCATAGGCCACCACCAGGGAGAGAGGCCTGGCGGGAAAGTCGGCCGCGCAAGCCGCCCCGGCAAGCAGGGCCAGCATGGCGCCTGCAGTCTGCAACGGTTTCATGACGGAGTGCCTTCGTGCGCGTGAGGTAGCCAGCGCGACTTGCCGCTGCCAGAAAAGCTTTGGTGGATGCGGCTCTTCAGGGCATATCAAAACAATTGCCGCGGGGCGCCACAATAAACGACGGCGCACTCGGCAAGGTAGCGCCAGGATACGCACCGGCGCGTGACGCTTGGGCTTGCCTCGGCGCGTCACGCGGTCGGTAGTTTGTAGTCCTTGAACTGCTCGCGCAGTTTGGTCTTGAGCATCTTGCCGGTGGCCCCGAGCGGAATCGCGTCCGTGAATGCCACATCATCGGGCAGCCACCACTTGGCAATCTTGCCCTCGAAGAACTTCAGCAGCTCTTCGCGCGTCACGTCCATGCCCGGCCGTTTCACCACGATCAGCAAGGGCCGCTCATCCCACTTCGGGTGCAGCACGCCGATCACCGCGGCTTGTTGCACCGCCGGGTGCGCCACAGCAATGTTTTCAAGGTCGATCGAGCTGATCCATTCGCCACCCGACTTGATCACATCCTTGCTGCGGTCAGTAATCTGCATGTAGCCATCCGGGCTGATGGTGGCGACGTCGCCCGTGGGGAACCAGCCGTCGACCAGTGGATCGCCGCCCTCCCCCTTGAAGTACTCGCGCACCACCCACGGGCCCTTGACCATGAGGTCGCCAAAGGCCTTGCCGTCCCATGGCAATTCCACGCCGGCATCGTTGACGATCTTCATGTCCACGCCGAACACGGCACGTCCCTGGGTAACCTCGATCGCAAACTGCGCCTCGCGCGTCCACTCCATGTGCTTGGTCTTGAGATTGCACACGGTGCCGAGCGGCGACATCTCGGTCATGCCCCAGGCGTGGAGTACCTTGACGCCATATTCGTCCTGGAAGGTCTTGATCATGGCCGGTGGACAGGACGAGCCCCCGATGACGGTGCTCTTCAAGGTCGAAAAACGCAGATTGTTCTGCTTCATGTGGGTCAAGAGGCCCAGCCAGACGGTCGGTACGCCGGCCGACATGGTGACCTTCTCGGCTTCAAACAGGTCGTAAACGCTCTTGCCGTCAAGCTGCGCACCGGGGAACACCATCTTCGCACCCACGATCGGGCATGAATAGGCCAGGCCCCACGAATTGACATGGAACATCGGCACCACCGGCAGGATGCAGTCGCGCGCCGAGCAATTGAGGGTATCGGGCATGGCCGAGGCGAATGCGTGCAGCACCGTCGAGCGATGGCTGTACAGCGCGCCTTTCGGGTTGCCGGTGGTGCCCGAGGTGTAGCACAGTGACGACGCGGTGTTCTCGTCGAACTGCGGCCAGGCGAACTGCTCGGACTCAGGCGCGATCATGTCTTCGTAACACTGCAGGTTTGGCACCTTTGTAGCTTGGGGCATATGTGCCCGATCGGTCATGAGTACAAAGGCCTTGCAGGTGGTCAACTGCGGCGCGATCGCCTCGACCAGCGGCAGGAAGGTCAGATCGAAAAACAAGACCTTGTCTTCGGCGTGGTTGGCGATCCAGGCGATTTGCTCGGGGAAGAGGCGCGGGTTGATCGTATGCATCACAGCGCCAATGCCGGAAATGCCGTAATAGAGTTCGAAATGGCGGTAGCCGTTCCAGGCCAGCGTGGCGACGCGGTCGCCCGGCGCTACGCCGGACTTGCTCAGTGCATTGGCGAGCTTGCGCGCGCGTTTGCCGGCGTCAAGGTAGGTGTAACGATGAATACCGCCTTCAAGCGTGCGCGAGACAATCTCGGAATCAGGATGGTGGCGCGCTGCGTGCTCGATGATGTTCGAAATCAGCAGTGGCTGGTCTTGCATCAAGCCGAGCATGGATGTCTCCGGTAGTTGGTGTGAAACACTGCGGCGCAGAGCGTGAAATTATAGCGGCGGGTCTTGCCGCGCAGGCGCCCATCGGCAATGCAGCCCGCAGCCTGACACGGCATCGCAGAACAAGCAGGCAATGAACGATCCGGCGTGAGGCCGCTCCAAGGCAGGCGATACAATCAGAGTGGTCCGGTGCCCTGCGGCAGAGCCGCCGCGGGATTGGCCTCACGCCTGCGCGTCAAGCCCTTTCGACATCGCCCGCCCCCGCCCTTCTGCCGCCAGCGAGAAATCAGGAAACCCGCCCGTGAACTCTCCGTTTGCCCCCTCTGCAGTCACCGTGGCGTCGCTCGACGGCATCGAGTGGACACCGCGCTTTGGCACGCTGCCGGAGAAATTCTTTAGCCGCCTCGCCCCAACGCCTCTGCCTGATCCTTATCTGGTGACAGCCAACCCGGGCGCGTTCGCCTTGATGGGCTTGCCGCCCGACGCCGTCGCCGCACCCGCGTTTATCGACCTGTTCACTGGCAATGCCGTGCCGTCTGGCTGCCACCCGCTCTCGGCGGTGTACGCGGGGCATCAGTTTGGCCACTTTGTGCCTCAGCTCGGTGACGGTCGTGCAATTACCATTGGCGAAGCGGCGAGCCGCGCGGCCGCACCAAGCGGCGCAACTGGGCTGCATTCAGACATCACGCTGCCTGGCACCGGCATCCAGGAAGTGCAGTTGAAGGGCGCCGGCATGACGCCCTACTCGCGCATGGGCGATGGCCGCGCGGTGCTGCGCTCCTCGATTCGCGAATACCTGTGCTCGGAAGCCATGCATGGCCTCGGCATACCGACGACGCGCGCCCTGGCGATCACCGGCTCCGATCAACCGGTCATTCGCGAAAACGTCGAGACCGCCGCTGTGGTCACGCGCATTGCGCCATCGTTCATCCGCTTCGGCTCGTTTGAGTTCTGGTATCGCCGCCGTGATGCAGAAGCCGTACGCACATTGGCCGATTTTGTGATTGACCACTACTTCCCCGAAGCAGGAGCGGGAGAGGATCGTTATCCGGCCTTCCTCGCTGCAGTCGTGCAGCGCACCGCGCGCCTGATGGCGCAGTGGCAGTCGGTTGGCTTCATGCATGGCGTGATGAACACCGACAACATGTCGATCCTGGGCTTGACGCTCGACTACGGACCGTTCGGTTTCATGGAGGCGTTTGATCCTGGCCACATCTGCAACCATACCGACGAGCAGGGCCGCTATGCCTACAACATGCAGCCGCGCATCGGCCTGTGGAACCTGTATGCACTGGGTCAGGCGCTGGTGCCACTCATGGAGCCGGAGGTCATCGAGGCGCAGCTGCGCACCTACGAGGCCACCTTCGATAGCGCGCAAAACGCGCTGCTGCGTGCCAAACTGGGGTTCACCGTGGAGCGTGACGCAGACCACGAATTGGTCGACGAAATGTTTGCGCTGATGGCCGAGTCGCATGCCGACTTCACGCTGTTTTTCCGCAATCTTGCAAAGCTGCGCGCTGCCGATGCCAGTGGCGACGCCGCAGTGCGCGACCTGGTAATCAACCGCGAGCGCTTTGATGCCTGGGTAGTGCGCTACCGCGCGCGCCTGCAAAGTGAAGGCAGCATGGACACAGCGCGTGCCACCACCATGAACCGCGCCAACCCAAAGTATGTGTTGCGCAATTACCTTGCCGAGATCGCCATTCGCAAGGCGCGTGACGAGCGCGACTACAGCGAAATCGAAACACTGCGGAAACTGCTTAGTGCGCCGTTTGACGAACAGCCGGAAAATGAGCGCTACGCCGCCCTGCCGCCGGACTGGGCCGGCCACCTTGAGGTGTCCTGCTCTTCCTGATCCCGGCAAACCTTGCTGCCGTTCCCGCTTCAAATCCCGTTCCTTGACTCAACCCATCCCCCGGAATGCCGCCATGAGTGAAACCAAAGACGCCCCTGCCAAACTCGCCAAAACCGACCAGGAGTGGAAGACACAACTGAGTCCGCTGCAATTCGACGTGACGCGCAAGCACGGTACCGAGCGCGCCTTCAGCGGCGAGTATGCCGAACACCACGAAGATGGCGTCTACCTGTGCGTGTGCTGTGGCACACCGCTGTGGGACGCCAGGGAAAAATTTGAGTCTGGCACCGGTTGGCCCAGTTTTTGGAAGCCGGCCGCCGCCGGGAATATCGCCACCACCACCGACCGCAGCTTCTTCATGAGCCGCGTCGAAGTGCATTGCGCCGTGTGTGACGCGCACCAGGGCCATGTGTTCAACGATGGCCCGCAGCCCACCGGCCTGCGTTACTGCATCAATTCCGCCTCATTGAAATTCGCCAAGCGCTGAGCGGCGCGGACGCGCCCGGCGGCAGCGCCGGGCCGATAAAGGGGCATTTGCCTGCATCCGGGAGCGAGCCTCGCTAGTACAATATGAGGCTATGGATTTCCTCATTGACCTCGTACCGGCGCTGCCGTTTTTGCTCGTTGCTTTTGGCCTGGCCGACATATTTCTTGCCACCAAACTGGCCATGGGTGCGGCCGTGCTGCAGATTGCCGCCAGCCGCTGGCGTTACGGCAAGATCAAGAAGATGCACGCCTTCACGTTTGCCGCGATCATCATTTTCGGCTCGATCACGCTATTCCTGCACGACGAAATGTTCATCAAACTCAAACCCACAGTGCTTAACTGGGGTTTTGCCGTGGTCTTCCTTGGTGCGGCCGTCGTGTTCAAGCGCAACATCCTCAAGATGATGCTGGGCGAAAAGCTCGTGATGCCTGACTTCGCGTGGAGCCGCCTCAACCTGATGTGGGTCGCGTATTTTTTCATGATCGGTGCGGTCAATCTCTGGGTCGCACTCAATCTCTCGGCTGAGGCCTGGAGCAAGTTCCGCGTGTTCGGCATGTATGGCGCGCTGTTGGCCTTCATGGTCCTGCAGGGTTTCTACATTTACCGCCATATGCCCCACGAAGCAGCCGCGGAAGCGCCGGCACCCGAGAACAAGTAAACGGCACCGCTCCATGACGACCGAAGCGAACACCGAAGCGCAAATGCGCGAACGCCTCACTGCGCTGCTACCCGACTCCATCGAGATCGGCGACGACAGCGCCCAGCACGCCGGCCACGCCGGTGCGGCGAGCGGCGGCGGGCACTACTCCCTGCGTATTGTGTCAAAGCGCTTTGCCGGACAAAGCCGCGTGGCGCGCCACCGGCTGGTGTACGCCACCTTGGGGTCTTTGATGCAACACCGGATTCACGCGCTCGCCCTCATTGCGCTGGCGCCCGGCGAAGTCTGAATCGGGCACCTGTTTATTTGACCGCGGCCCAGCACAAACCAATCCGCCCCTGCACCTGCCTATTCCATTCCTTCACGCCATCCCCTCAGGAAATGTCATGAAACACCACCTGCCGCTTCTTATCGCCGTCGCCCTCTCCTCTGTGGGTAGCGCCACATTCGCGCAAAACATTGCCAAGATCAATGGCGTCGCAGTCCCCATGTCGCGCGCCGAAGCCATGCTCAAGGAGATGGCCTCGCAAAACCAGCCGGACAGCCCGAAGCTGCGTCAGGACATCAAGGAAGAATTGATCAACCGCGAGATCATGATGCAGGAAGCGTCAAAACTGGGGCTCGCCAAGTTGCCCGAGGTGGAAACCCAACTGGAGTTCGCGCGCCAAAACGTGTTGGTGCGTGCCTATATCCAGGACTACTTCAAGCGCAACGCCATCACCGACGCGCTGGTCGGCGCCGAATTCGCGCGCATCAAGCAGGAGTTGGGGGCCAAGGAGTACCGGACCCGTCACATACTGGTCAAGACTGAAGATCTTGCCAAGGGCATCATCGCCAAGCTCAAGAGTAATGGCAAGTTTGAAGAACTCGCAAAACAGTCCGAAGACGCGGGATCCAAAGACCGTGGTGGCGATCTCGACTGGGGGACCGCC
>JANLTL010000545.1:0-1768 GCA_031362905.1 Burkholderiales bacterium
ACCAGGGGTTGTTGGAGATGCAGCCGTCCGCCAACTTGCCCAGCGCCTTGTGAAATTGCGCTTCGTAAATCCCGGGAGAGCCGGGGCTGACCACGCCCATGATATTCCAGCGCTGCTTGACAATTTCACGGCGCAGGATGATGGCGTCATTGAGGCGGCACACCAGCAGCAGGAAGTCGGCTTTGGTCGCTTTCGCCTTCGAGACTTCGACCGACAGGTCTTTTGCGGCCGGATCGTAGGAAATCGTCTCGACGATTTTGAACGGCAGTTGGGTCAAGCGCGGCAAGGTTGCGCTGATGCCACGGTTCATCGCCTGGCCAAACGTGTCGTTCACATGCATGAACACGGCGGTTCGCGGCGCCACGTTGGTGGCGCGGAACAGGTCGCCGATCAGCGCCAGGCCATTGACGGTAAGGTCAATCGCGGTAGGGAAATTGCGAAACACGAATTTGTAGCCCTGCTCGGTGATCGGCGGCGCGGCAGCGATGTTGATCACAAACGGCACGCCCTTTTGCTCCGCCACTTGTGCAATCGCCGACGCCGCCCCGGAGTCAAACGGGCCAACCAGCACGTGCGCACCTTCCTGGATCAGACGCTCTGCACGGGTACGTGCCACATCAACGTTGGACTCCCAGTCGGCGTTCATCAGTTCAATGTCGACGCCAAGCAGGTCCTTGATCAACGCGGGGGCGATATCGGCACCCATCTGGCACGACTGCCCGATCTGCCCTTGCACGCCCGAGCGCGGCAGGATGACCCCTACCTTCAATTTGGCCGACTGCGCGCGGACGATTGCAGGAAAGCCGGAGAGGGCAGCACTGGCCCCAACCGCCTTGACGAGGTTGCGGCGGCGCAGGTCGTGCCCGCTCGGTGAATCAAATTGGTCGGCCATCGTGGTCTCCGGATAGGGTTGTGATGTTTGGTCGTGCACTGCAGGACGCTAAGTTATCAGCTTTTCTCCGGTTTGGGCACAGCGGCCGGAGCGCCGTAGCGGGAGCAACCAGATCCAAGCGCTGGTTCGCGACGTGATTTGCTCCGCAGCGGCGCATGCCGCAGCTTGCGAGTCAGTGGACGCGTGCTGTAATCACGTGATGAAAACCCCAGCACCATACGTCCTGCCCCCTCCGAAATTGATGCCGCGCAAAGGTAGTTGGTTGCACAGAATCAATTGCAGCAGCCGTTGCGTCCTCCTGCTGTTAACGGTGGCAACCGCGGCATGCGCCTTGGTCGGCCCGCGCGTCATCCATGAGACACCGTCGGTGTTCGGCACCCTCGTGGTTACCGACGATGGCAACGACTTGCGCTCGTTGCGCTTTGGCCGCAATGGCATTACCCAAAGCACCATGAAGGTGGGCGATCCGGATCATTTGCAGTTTGGCTACACCAAGCTTGCCCTCGCGGGCATCGCACTGCTGCCAGAGATTGCTTCTGTCTCAAGGGGTATGCCGCTTGCAGCGGCGCCTGCCAGCGTGCGCGCCGGCGACGCACCGGCTTTGCCCGGCCCTCCCGTGCCGTCCCCGCGCCGGGTGTTGATCATCGGGCTTGGTGGCGGCACGCTGCCGGTGTTTCTGCATCGCCATCACCCCGACACCTTGATTGACGTGGTTGACATTGACCCTGCAGTGATCGCGGCAGCCAAACAATTTTTCGGGTTCACTGAAGATGCCCGCATGAAAGCCCATGCCGGCGACGGTCGCACCTTTGTCGAGCAGGCCCCGCGCGCCCATTACGACCTCATCATCCTCGACGCCTTCGGCCACAGTGAAGT
>JANLTL010000550.1:0-3401 GCA_031362905.1 Burkholderiales bacterium
GCCGCTGAATATATCGATGCGGATGTGCTCGCCGCATTGCAGTGTGTAGGCCATGCCGAGCAAAAAATGCGATCCTGTGAGGATGTAGCCGACTTCATAGGCCCACACCGTCGGCGCATTCATCAGATAGCGCGAGAACACCTCGTAGCAAGTCGCCACCACCAACGGCACCAGCGCAAACGACGCGAGGATGCCCATGCTGCCCGTGACCCGTTCAATATTCCTGATAAAGCCATCCACGGTGCGTGTCCCTGTTCAACTGCGTTTTGCAATGGGGTTCTGGCCTGGTGCAGGCCGGAAAAAGAGATGGGGCGCTATCGCGTCCCATCTCTTTGGATGAAGAGCCGGATCAGCCCTTGACCTTGACGGTGCGCCAGCCCGACGCACCTTTCCACAGCGCATCGAGCTCGCGCTGGCTCTCCAGCACCTTGGCGAAGTGGGGGTACTTGCCTTCCTTCGCGGTTTTGTCGGCCCAGTCGGCACCAATTTTTCGGCCGGCGTACTGCACCTCGGGCGACAACTCGATGATGGTGTTGCCGGCTTTCTTGTAGAACTCGAGCGCCTTGGCGTCTTCCTGCCCGACCTTGAGCCAGCTCTCGAAGGTCACCAGCTTGGCGACCGTCTCAACCAGCTTCTTGTCGCCATCCGACAGCTTGCCCCAGGCGTCCTTGTTGATGCACAGCTCGAACGGCGCGGTGGGCTGATGCACACCGGGGTAGATGATGTATTTGGCGACTTTGTGAAAACCCATCGAAATGTTTTCGTAGAGCGTGCCCCACTCGGTGGCGTCAATCGCGCCGCGTTCCAGCATCGGGTAGACATCGCCACCGGCGGTGGTCACCGGCGCGGCGCCGAGGCCCTTGGCCATTTCCAGCCAGGCACCGGCAGTGCGAATTTTCAAGCCCTTGAGATCGGCCAGGGTTTTGACCGGCTTGCGTGAATGCAAAAACGCCTCCGCGGTGCGGATGAACAGCGGAATCGAGATGATTCCCTCGGTCTCTTCACGGAATTTGCGCTGCATGTCAATGCCGCCCGCTTCGTACATCCAGTGCAGCATGCGCTCGGTGTCGAACGAGCCGGCATAGCCGCCAAACAGCACCGTGGTGGGGTCCTTGCCCCAGTCATAACCCATCAGGTGTGTCCGGCTTCGGCGACACCATTCTTGACCGTCTCCGGGACTTTCAGCGCGTTCCCAAGCGCGCCGCCTGGAAACACTTGCGTCTTGATGCGGCCGCCGGAGAACTGTTCGAGCTTCTCGGCAAAGGCCTTGGCGCCAATGTCCATCAGCGGCCCGCCGCCCCAGCCGGTGGCCATTTTCCAGGTGTGCGACGCGCCTTGCGCCTGCACTGCCGGCACCGCCAGCGCGGCGCCTGCAGCGCCGGCACCCAGCGTCGCACTCTTCAAGAATTTTCTGCGTTCCATGCTTGTCTCCTTTGATTTGGTCTGACTACGTGATGAACACCTCAATCCGCCCGCATCGCCCCGCCCCAAGGGGCATGGGGCGCTGCATCAAGCGCGTGCCAACTGCTGCTCTTCTTCCGGTGTCAGCACCGGCCCATCGAGCGTGACCGGCGCCGACTCCTGGCGAAAGCGTGCAATGACGGGTTTCAATTCCTCGCGCACATATTGGTTGCTGTAGCCATTGAACAGGGTGCCGAGCAGGCTACGCTTGACGTCGCTGCTGTTCATGAACCAATCCGCAATCGGAAACGTGAGGTTCATGTTGTACTTCATCATGATGCCCTGATTGTGGTGCGCAGTGTGGTGGCGGCGAATGGTGTTGATAAAAGGCGCGTTGCGTACGAACCAGTTTTCCGGCACATGGCAGCAAAAATGAAAGGTCTCGTAAGTGAGGTACTGCGCTACCATGGTGATGAACAGTATGTAGCCGGCATTGGCGTTGACCAGTTGCGTGGCGATCCAGCCGAACAGCAGGCCGGACGTGGCGAACACCGCAAGCACCCGCCAGGGGAAGAAGACAATGCGAAATTCGCGCACCGTGGTAATGGTGTGCTCGCTGTCGGTGAAGTACTGATGATGCTGCCGGGTGTGGCGATCGTAAATGGAACGCAGTGCAAATACATCGACCAGGCGGTGCATGACATAGCGGTGCATCAGCCATTCGACCATGTTGCCGGCCAAAAACACGGGGATCACCAGCAGCCATTCCCAGGTCGGGTATTGCAATTGACTGACGGCCCACCAGATGCCGGCAATGCCGACGCCGTACATCACGCCGATATGGACTAAGCCGTGATACAGGGGGTGAATCTGCGCCTGATAGGCGGCGCGGAATTGGCGTTGCCGCTCCAGCATCATGTGTCTCCTTTCAGAATCGCGTTGATCTTCTTCGCGCAAGAAGCCGCCATTCTGATATATCACTCATATATTTGTCAAGGTCAATGGTCTGCCAACACTCTGCCGGCACGGCGCGGACGCCTCCCGACACTTGCCCGTTCGGCACACGCTTGCTGGCCACAGCCTCGCGTACCGGCATGCGCGCCCACCGAGCCAGCACAGCAAACAGTGCCCGCTAGAAATCAGTGCTGACCGTTGCACGCGTGAAGGCTTCGATGTTGTCGAGCAGGCGATCCATTGCCGCGCCGGCAGCCTCCTCGTCGCCCGCCGCGATCGCCCGTGCGATGTCGGCATGCAGCTTGGCAGTCTGCGGCATGTCAGCCGCCTGCTTGTAGTGGAGGTACCAGAAGCGTCGCGCCAGGGCATGCATCAGGCCCATTGCGCCGGCGGCAAACTCGTTGCGCGCCGCCGCCACCGACAATTCATTGAACTCCCGGTCGGTGCGAATGAAGGCCACCTCGTCGTTGCTGCGCGCGCTACTGGTGAAGTCGCGCGCAATGGCGGCAAAGCGGGCACGCTCTTCGTCTGTGGCGCGCCGTGCCGCGCTGCGCGCCACCAGGCGCTCGACTTCGCGCCGCACTTCGAGCAGGCGCAATTGCGCCTTGACGTTGATCTCGGAGACGATGATGCCGCGGCGCGGCAGGATGCTGACCAGGCGTTCGCGTGCAAGACGTTGCAGGGCTTCGCGAATCGGCGTGCGACCGATGCCCAGACGCTGCGACAGTTCCGCCTCCGACACCGCGCTGCCGGGCGCGAGCTGCAGCGTGACGATGCGCTCCTCGAGTTCGCGGTAGGCACGGTCTGTAAGGCTAAGAACGTTGGTGGGAGCAGATTCCAGGCCGATGGCCAGAGCCGGTGCAGTCGCCGGGCGGATTTTGCGCGCGGCGGCGCGGCGGGCCTCCGGAGATGCAGTTTTGCGGGGCATGAGAAGTATCGCGATGCTCAATCAACTTTGCTTGCACACTTCCGCGCGCTGGCGGAGACGACCAGATTGGTGTTCCTGTCCAGCCTCTGATATGCAATTAGTATATCAATACGGCCAA
>JANLTL010000552.1:0-3375 GCA_031362905.1 Burkholderiales bacterium
TGACACTCTCCCTGACCCGCGCACCGCGCACTGCTCATGTCCTGTGCCACCGCCCAGAGCGCCGGCCCGCCCGGCTGTGCGGCAATCGGGCGAGCGCACGCTTGCACACCGCACGGTTGCTCACCATTTGCGCGGCAGTTCGCTCAATCGTGCTCTCGATGTAGTCGGCGACTGGTGGACCCAGCGCATCCTGCGTGAATGCTTTCTGGGCGTGCGCAAGTTCGACGTGTTTCAGAGCCGTCTCGGCGTGCCGCGCCAGACCCTGACGGTACGCCTGCGCGCGCTGGTCGGGCATGGCATTCTCGACACCGCGCGCGGCGGCTATCGGCTGACGCCGCGCGGCCTCGCGCTCTACCCGTGGGCGCTGATGATCTGGCGCTGGACGCGCACCTGGAGCGACGGCGTCGCCACCGGCCATCCACCGCAGCTGACGCACCTGGACTGCGGCCACGAGATGACGCCGGTGTTCGCTTGCTCAGGATGCGGTGACGAGGCCGCTGTACGCGATGTCGACTACCGCGATGCGCCCGGCCAACGCGTACCGGCTGCAGCCGCGCGCCACACGCCGGGCCCGGGTACGCGCTGGGCGGGAGGTCGATTCGTCAACAGTGCAGTCGAAGGCGCGCGCCACAGCGCGTTCGTGACGGCCGATCGCTGGACCCACCTGATCCTGAGCGCGGTGTTCCTCGGTTGCCGCTCCTTCGAGCGCATCGAACGCGAAATGGGCATTGCGCCGAACATCCTGGCGCATCGCCTGGCCTTGCTGGTGGAGGCCGGTTTCCTTGAAAAACGGCGTGGCGCCGAAGACGCGCGCCGCTTTGTCTACGCGTTGACCGGCCGCAGTCGTGATGTATTTCCGCTGACCATCGCGCTGGTGCAGTGGGCCGATGCCTGGCTCGCGGAGCGTCCCGGGCTGCGGGGGCACCAGGCACGCCACGCGCCGCCCATGTTGCGCATCCACCGTGCCTGCGGCGCCCGCCTGCACGCAGAGGTGCGTTGCTCGCATTGCGGCGTGGAGCTGCTGCCGCACCGTGTTTCCTTTCATCCGGCGCCTGATGACGAGTCGCCTTCCCTGCCGATCAACACCGCAACGAGGAGTCCGACATGAACACAGCCGTGATGAGTGAGATTGATGAGCAATTGCCGCTGGTATTGCAGGGCGGCTTTGAGCCGGTGCAGGAAGAGATCTACGTGCGTGACCTCAAGGTCATCGGCAGCGTACCCAAAGACCTGAACGGCGCTTATTTTCGCAACGGGCCGAACCGCAAGTTTGCCGCCGAGGGCCGCTACCACTGGTACGACGGTGATGGCATGGTGCATGCCGCGTATTTTGACAACGGCCGTGTCAGCTATCGCAACCGCTGGGTGCGCACCACACCCCTGCAGGAAGAGATCGCCGCCGGGCGCGCCCTCTGGAAGGGGCTGCGCGAGCCGCCGCGCCACGATCGCCCCGACATGCCGGTCAAGAACACGTCGAACACCGATGTCAAATTCCATAACGGCAAGCTGCTCACCATGTGGTATTTGGCGGGGGGCATGTATCACGTCGACCCGATGACGCTCGAATCGATCGGCCCGGTGCGCTTTGAAGGGGCGCCTGATTTTCGTGCCTCGGCGCATTCGCGCATCGATGAACGTACCGGCGAGCTGCTGTTTTTCGATTACTTCCCCCATGCGCCTTACATGGAATACGGCGTGATCGGCGCGGACGGCAAACTCAAGCACAAGATTCCGGTCGAGCTGCCTGGCCCACGCCTGCCGCATGACATGGCGATCACCGAGAACTACACCATCCTGCACGACTTCCCGCTCACCTACGACATGGAAGCGCTGGCGCTGGGCCGTCACAAGCTCAAGTTTCACGCCGACTGGCCGTCGCGTTTCGCGGTGGTGCCGCGCCATGGCACGGCCGAGCAGATCCGCTGGTTCGAGGCCGAGCCGAACTACCTGCTGCACGTTGTCAATGCCTGGGAGGAAGGCCCGGACGAGGACAAGACGATTGTCATGATCGGCACGCCATTCCGCCTGCCACGCGACCTCGCCGGCAACATTGAGGCCGACCGCTTTGCGCGCGCCTGGTCGACCATGCAGCACCGCGTCTACCTGACCTACGAGTGGCGCTTCAACCTGCGCACCGGCAAGACCGCCGAGCGCATCATCGATGACGTGTTCTGCACCGAGTTTCCGATGATCAACTCGCACTACCAGGGCCACAAGACGCGCTACGCCTACGCCATCAACATGGTGCGCGGCAGCCGCCACCAGCCGCGCTTCGCCGGCCTTGCCAAGTACGACCTCGAGCAGGGCACAGTGCAAGCGTTCAGCGAAGGGCGCGACTTTTTTTATAACGAAGCGCCGTTTGCACCGGCCGACAATCCGCAGAGCGAAGACCACGGCTACGTCGTCAGCTTCGTCTGGAACGCGCGCGAGCAGCGCTCCGAGCTGCAGGTGATCGATGCGCGCAATTTTGGCGCCGGCCCGGTGGCGCGGGTACTGTTGCCACAACGCGTACCGAACGGCTTTCATGCCACCTGGGTGACGGCCGAGCGCTTGGCAAGCCGGTCTGGGGCATCGGCTGCATCCAGTTGATTGCAACCTCGCGGCCGCGCGCCTGAAACCTGAACCGTCCGCAACCATGCGCGGTGGTTCGGGTGGTTCGGGTGGTTCGGGCAACCGCCTGCGGCCCACTCTGTTCAAATGCATTCCTTGACCCTCCAGGAACGCAGAGATAAACAACATGCCCACTTCACTCCCCGCCCGCCGCCTCGGTAAAACCGGCATCAACATCACCAGCATCGGCCTCGGCCTGATGTCGCTCTCCGGCATCTATGGCGCATCGAGCGACGACAATGGCGTCGCGGTGATTCACCATGCGATCGACAAAGGCGTGCGCTTTCTCGACTCGGCCGACATGTATGGCTGGGGACACAACGAGACCTTGCTCGGGCGCGCGCTGCGCGAACTCAAAGGCACGGCACGCAGCGAATTGACGCTCGCCACCAAATTCGGTCAGACCAAACTGGAGGGCGGCGGCAACGGCGTCGATGGCCGGCCCGAGTACGTGCAGGCCGCCTGTGAAGCCAGTCTCAAGCGCCTCGGCATCGAGGTGATCGACCTTTATTACGTCCACCGCATCGACCCCAAGGTGGCGATTGAAGACACCGTCGGCGCCATGGCGCGCCTGATCGAACAAGGCAAGGTGCGCTGCATCGGCCTGTGCGAGGCCAACCCGGCCACCATTCGCCGCGCCCACAAGGTGCATCCACTCTCTGCGTTGCAAACCGAATATTCACTGCTGTATCGCGAAGAGGCCGAAGAGACGCTTAAGACCACGCGCGAGCTCGGCATTACCTTTGTCGCCTATTCACCCCTGGG
>JANLTL010000606.1:0-13799 GCA_031362905.1 Burkholderiales bacterium
GACCATCGCCATGTATGCGGTGGTGATGCTGTTTGCCGGGCTAAAGCTCGATCCGTTTTTCGCGGTAGTGCCGGTGGCCGCGGCGTTTTTCGTTTTTTGTTACGGCTTGCAGTCCGGCCTCATCAACCCCTTCATCACGCGCCCCGAGCATTCGCAGTTCATGCTGCTGGTGGCAGTAGCGATGATCATGGTCAATGGCCTGTTGATGATTTTCGGGCCGGATGCACGCAATCTGCAGGTGAGCTATCAACTCGAATCGATCGATCTGGGTAAACTGCTGATCGACAAGGCTCGGCTCTACGCGGCGGGCCTCGCACTGGTCACCGCCGGTGCACTGTTTGCGTTCTTTCGCTTTACGCTCACCGGCAAGGCCATTCGCGCCTGCGCTGACAATCACCTGGGCGCACGGGTGATCGGGCTGAACGTGAAACACCTGTATGCCCTGACCTTTGGCGTCGGCTCGGCCTGCGTTGCCGTGGCCGGCTGCATGATGGTGCTGCTGGTCGATGTCACGCCCAGTCTCGGACCGTCCTACACCCTGCTCGCCTTCGTCACCGTGATCGTCGGTGGCTTGGGCTCTATGCCCGGTGCCATCATCGGCGGCATTCTGATCGGCATGTCCGAGGCACTCGCCGGCCTGTTGCTCGTGCCCTCGGCCAAGAGCATGTTCAGCTTTGGTCTGCTGATCCTGGTGCTGTTGTTCCGTCCGCAAGGTTTGCTGGGCAAGAAGCAATGAACCGGCGCGCACTCACGTTTCTGGTACTTCTAGGCGTGGCGCTGCTGTTGCTGCCGCTGGTCGCCAACAGCTATCTGCTGTCGGTCGCCACATTGATCTTGTTTTTCGCCTTCACCGGCCAGGCCTGGAACGTAATGATGGGATTTTGCGGCCAGCTCTCGCTTGGCCATTCTCTCTATGTCGGCGTCGGCGCCTACGTCGCCGCCGGCTTGTTCGTGCACCTGGGCATCGGCCCGTGGGCCGGGGTGTGGCTGGCGATCGCGTGTTGTGTGGCGCTGGGCTGCACGATTGGATTCCTGGCTTTTCGCTTCGGCATCTCAGGCGTGTATTTCGCGCTGCTGACCATCGCGTTTGCGGAGTTCACTCGCATCGGCTTCGACCACCTGCAGTGGACCGGCGGCCCTGGCGGGCTGTTCTTGAAAGTGGCGCAACGCGACACGATTGACATCGCGAATTTTCGCGGTCCGCCTGCAATGTATTACTACGCGATCCTTGCCCTCACGGCGGGCGCGCTGGCGCTGTGTTCGTGGCTGTTGAAGAGCCGCGCCGGGTTTTACTGGCAGGCGATTCGGGAAAACGAAGAAGCGGCGCAGGCCCTGGGCATCAATACTTTCCGCTGGAAAATGCTGGCCGTGGCCATCAGCTCGGCGATGACTGCCGTCGCCGGCGTGTTCTTCGCCTTCTATTACAACAATCTGTTCCCTGAGCAGATCTTTCATATCAGCCGCTCGATCGAAATTATTCTTGGGCCGATCATTGGTGGGGTGGGCACCTTGTTTGGCCCGATCCTCGGCGCGGCGGTGTTGACGCTACTGGCTGACGGCATTACCGAATTGCTCGCGGCAGCGGGCGTCGAAGTGCCGGGGATCAAGCAGGTTTTCTACGGCATTGTCCTGCTGCTGGTGGTGATGTTTTTGCCGCACGGCATCTGGCCCAGCCTGGCACGCAAGCTCGGACTGGCGCGTGACGATGCACGTGACGACACGGTTGACCACCCCGGTACCCAAGCCGGCGGCAGGGCAAAGCCATGAGCAGCCTGCTCGAAGTACGCAACCTGTCAAAAGCGTTTCGCGGTCTCAAGGCCGTCAACGACGTGAGTTTCGAGGTGCCTGCCGGTGGCATCGTTGCGCTGATCGGCCCGAACGGCGCTGGCAAGACCACTTGCTTCAACCTGATCGCGGGTACCTTTTCGGCTGATGCCGGCAGCGTCACCCTCGAGGGGAAAAGCCTCACCGGCTTGCGCTCCGACCAGGCCTGCAAGGCCGGCATCGGCCGCACCTATCAGGTGGTCAAGCCCTTCCCCGAAATGACGGTTGAGGAAAACGTCATGGTCGGCGCGCTCAATCGTGCGGCCGGCGTGCCGGCAGCGCGCAAGGCGGCCGCAGAAGTGCTCAAGCTGGTGCATCTGGACAAGAAATCACCGATCCGCGCGGCGCACCTCACCCTGCCTGAGCGCAAGCGCCTCGAAGTGGCGCGTGCGCTGGCCACGCAACCCAAGATATTGCTGCTCGACGAAGTGATGGCCGGCCTGCGTCCGACCGAGGTTGACGAGATCGTCGCGGTGTTCCGCCGCGTCAATCAGGAGACCGGCCTCGCCATATTGTTTGTCGAGCACGTGATGCGCGCCGTCATGGCGCTCGCGCAAACCGTAGTGGTGCTCCATCACGGCGAGTTGATTGCGCGTGGCACACCGGACGACGTGGTACGCGATGCAAAAGTCATCGAGTCTTATCTTGGCGCGGAATCCGTCGATGCCTAGCGAGCTTTCCACCTCAACTCCGCCAGCTCTGCTCGACATCAGCGGCCTAGACCTGTTCTACGGCGACGCGCAGGCGCTGTCCAACATCTCGATGCGCGTCGAGGACAAGGGCATCGTCGCGGTAGTCGGGGCCAATGGCGCCGGCAAGACCAGCCTGATTCGTGCCATTGCCGGGATCGAGCGCCCCATCTTGCGTGCCGGTGGCAGCTTGCGCTTCAAGGGCGAAAACATCGCCGGTCTGCCGAGCCATGCGATCTGCGAACTTGGCATTGGGCAGGTGGCCGAGGGCCGGCAGATTTTCCCCAGCATGAGCGTGGGCGAAAATCTGGAGATGGGCGGCCTGCTCAAACGCGCACGTGCCAGCGCGGCAGGCACCATGCAGGACGTTTTCACGCTGTTTCCGCGTCTCAAAGAGCGCATCGATCAGGCCGCCGGCACGCTGTCGGGCGGTGAACAGCAAATGCTCGCCATCGGCCGCTGCTTGATGGGCAATCCTGAACTCATCATGTTTGATGAACCCTCACTCGGCCTTGCCCCGGCCATCGTGCAAGAAGTGTTTCGCGTGATCAAGGCACTCAACGCGCGCGGCATTACCATCGTGCTGGTCGAGCAAAACGTCGCCGCCTCGCTGCGCCTCGCGACACGCGCCTATGTGCTCGAAACCGGAGAGGTCGCGCTCGAAGGGTCAGGTGCACAGTTGCTCGCGGATGACCGTGTGCGCAAGGCCTATCTGGGGTTGTAGGGTTTGCTGGTAGCAACAACAGGCATCCACGCCGCGCTCTGCGCGAATCATTTTGCTGCACCGCCGCATAGTACAATTCCTTCTGCCACAAGCACTTGCCTGAAGCCAATTGCCGCGCAGCAGCATGTCGCGCGGCGCCCGACGCCCCCGGAGATTTCCAGCCCATGCTCTATCAGCTCCACGAACTGCAGCGCCAGTGGCTTAACCCGCTCACTTCATTTGCCGAGACTGCGGCGTCGCTCTACTCGCACCCCTCCAGCCCGCTGTCGTATTTGCCGTTCGCGCGCGAAATGTCGGCCGGTTGCGACCTGTTGCATCGCGTCGGCAAGCTTTACGACAAGCCCGAATTCGGAATCAAGGAAACGCTGGTCACGGGCAAGCCAGTAGGAGTGACTGAACAAGTCGTGATCGACAAACCGTTCTGCCGGCTGCTGCATTTCAAACGCGAAGGAAAATTCAACGGCCCCACGGTGTTGATCGTGGCGCCCCTCTCCGGCCATCATTCGACGTTGCTACGCGACACCGTGCGCGCGATGCTGCATGAGCATGATGTGTACATCACCGACTGGCGCGACGCGCGTCTGGTGCCGGTCTCCGAGGGCAGTTTTCATCTCGATGATTACATCGCCTATGTGATCGAGTTCGTGCGCCTTCTCGGCCCCAACCTGCATGTCATTTCCGTGTGCCAGCCGACGGTGCCGGTACTGGCAGCGCTGTCATTGATGGCAGCCAACAAGGATCCGAAAAGCCCGCGCACCATGACCATGATGGGCGGCCCGATTGATTCGCGGCGCAACCCGACCCAGGTCAACAACCTCGCCACCACAAAGCCGATTCAATGGTTCGAGCACAACGTGATCCACCGCGTCCCGGCCAATCAGCCCGGCTTCATGCGCCGCGTTTATCCGGGCTTTTTGCAGCACGCGGGGTTTGTGGCGATGAACCCGGACCGCCACATGCAAAGCCACAAGGACTATTACCAGCACCTCGTGAAAGGCGATGGCAGCTCGGCCGAGGCGCATCGCCAGTTTTACGATGAATACAACGCTGTACTTGACATGGATGCCGACTATTACCTCGATACCATCCGCATTGTGTTCCAGGAACACGCGCTTGCGAAAGGCACATGGATCACCGGCAAGACCCTTGGCAGTCAAAGAATCGAACCCGCCGCCATCAGCAAAACCGCCTTGTTCACCATTGAGGGCGAGCTCGACGACATTTCCGGCGGTGGCCAGACCCAGGCTGCGCACGAGCTGTGCACTGGCGTGGCGAAGTCAAAGAAGCAGCACTTCACCGCACCGCAGTGCGGCCATTACGGCATCTTTGCCGGGCGGCGCTGGCGCGAGATGATTCAACCAAAAATTGCAGAGTTCATTCGACGCAATAGTTGAGGCAGAACGCTGGCAAAGAACGCTTCCACGGAACGCTTGCACAGACCACTTACACAGACCGCTTACGAAGAACCCTTACAAAGAACCCTTACAATCGCGGCGCTCATGATGCGGGCGTCCCGGCGGCAAACCGGGACGCCCGAATTTTTTGCGCCGCAGCTTTAGGTACGTCAATCCACCACTATTGTCCTGACACCATGACCGAGAAATTGATCGAAGTTCGCAACTCACCCATTCACGGCCGCGGCGTGTTTGCCATTGCACCCATCAAGAAAGGCACACGCATCATCGAGTACAAGGGCACGCGCATGACACAGAAGGCATCTGACATCGTCTATGGCAATACGTCCGATAGCGGTCATACCTTCCTTTTTACCGTCAACGACTACTACGTGATTGACGGCAATCTGCGCAGCAATGCCGCGCGCTGGATCAACCATGGCTGCGCGCCCAATTGTGAATCTGAAACCGAAGAAGACGACAGCGGCCGGCCGGAAAAGGAGCGCGTCTTCATTCACGCCATCCGCTCCATCAAGGCCGGCGACGAGCTCACCTATGACTATCTCATCACCCTCGACGAGCCGCATACCAAGCGCATGAAAAAGATTTGGCAATGCCTGTGCGGTGCAAAGCAATGCAAGGGGACAATGCTGGCGGACAAGACGGACTGAAGTTCACCCGGTAGAGCCGGGATAAGGCCGACGGATTGCGTGAAGAATGGCTGCAGGAGCCATTCTTCATAGATCACACTCTTAGCGCAGGGACCCCACACGCGGTGCCACGCGATCAGCAATGACACTGCCGACCTGCGCGCCAAAACGCTTGGCCAGGCGGTCCGCGATGTTTTCCTTCTCCGTGTAGTCGATCACATTCTCGGCCTTGAACACGTCGCGCGCGACTGAATCGACGGTGCCATAACCATCGGCCAAACCGAGTTCAATGCCTTTGGCGCCCGTCCACATCAGGCCTGAAAAGACTTCCGGGTTGTCTTTGAGACGCTTGCCACGGCCTTTTTTGACCACGTCGATGAATTGGCCGTGGATGTCGGTGAGCAGCGATTTGGTGAAGGCCTGGTGCGCTTCGTTGACCGGCGAGAACGGATCCATGAAGGCCTTGTTCTCCCCCGCCGTCATCAAGCGCCGCTCAACACCGAGTTTTTCCATGGTGCCGGTAAAGCCGAAGCCGTCCATCAAGACACCGATGGAGCCGATCAGCGAGGCCTTGTCAACATAGATTTTGTCGGCGGCAGAGGCAATGTAATAGCCGCCGGAGGCGCAGATATCTTCAATCACCACGTGCAGGGGTTTGTCCGGATACTTCGCGCGAAGGCGCTTGATCTCGTCGTAGACGATGCCCGACTGCACCGGGCTGCCGCCGGGGCTGTTGATGCGCAGGATCACGCCGACCGAGTCCTCGTCCTTGAAGGCGCTGCCGAGCGCGGCGGTGAGGCGATCGCCACTGGAATCCCCCGTTGCCTCGATCACGCCGCGCAGTTCAACCAGCGCCGTATGCTTTTTCTCGGCCGGCCCCTTGGATTTGGAAAAGAACGGCATTCCCGCCACACTGACAATCAGAAAGGTGATGTAGGCGAAGGTGAGCAGCTTGAAAAAGATACCCCAGCGGCGTGAGGACTTTTGTTCCTTGAGCGCGGCAAAGGCGAGTTGTTCTATCGCCTGGCGCTCCCAGGTTGGCGCAGCGCCTTGCGCGGCGGCGCCCGATGGGGTCGCCCCTTGTGATTCATCATTTTGCATGCAGGTTACTCGTCGAGGTAAATGTGGCCGTCGTGCTCGCGCACTGCCACTGGAATCAAACCGCCGCCGCGGCAGGGGCCGCCTGCGCAAGCGCCGGTTGCGGGGTCATACATTGCACCATGGGTGGCGCACACAAAGTATAAGCCGTCACTATCGAAGAACACGCCGGGTTGCCAATCGAGTTCGACCGGTACATGTGCGCATTGGTTGAGGTAAGCACGCGCCACGCCGTCGTAGCGCACCACGAAGGCACTGCGCACGCCGCCCTTTAGCGCCGCCTCGAAGCGCACGCCGCGCCCGCCTTCGGCAAGTTCGGCACTGGCACAGATGACGGGGGCTGTTTCGGTCATGGGCAGGCGCCATTCAGGCGTGATGGTTGAGCCACTGGCGCAATTCCGACACATTGTCGACGATGGCCACTGTGGCGACCGTTTGCAACTGCGAACGCGGATGCGCACCATACGTCACCGACAACGCCGGCACGCCGGCATTTGCCGCCATTTGCGAATCGTGCGTGGTATCGCCAATCATGAGCGCGCGTTCCGGCTCGACCATGAAATGGTCGAGCAAGTCATGCAGCATTTGCGGATGCGGCTTGGAGTGGGTCTCGTCGGCGCAGCGCGTCCAGTCGAACTTTCCGTCGAGGCCGCCGTGGGTCATCGAGCGGTCGAGGCCAGCGCGCGATTTGCCAGTGGCGACGGCGAGTTTGAAGTCGCGGGTCTTGAGTTCGTCGAGCAACTCATGCATGCCGTCGAACAGGGTCATCTCGTGTTCGCGTGTGCGCCAGTGGGCGACATAGCGCTGCGCCAATTTCGGGTATTCGGCTGCAGGAAGGCTCGGCACAGCCCTTTGCAATGCATCGTTGAGACCGAGGCCGATGACGAAGCTGGCGACTTCATCGCGCGGCGCTTCGTAGCCGAGATCGCGCGCGGCCTGCTGAATGCAGGTGACGATGATGCCGGTCGAATCCATCACCGTGCCATCCCAATCGAACACGATGAGATCAAACTTCTGGTTCATTATTTTTCAACAGATTGGCCTGAAAGCCTTGGTGGGAGCCATTTTGCAACGACAATGGCCGAAAACGCTTGATGGGAGCAGGTAAGCGGGGAGATTAGATGTGAAAACGTTCCGACAGCTTGTTCATCGCACGCCGTGGAGCGCGAACCGCTGCTGCAGATACAAGGTGCAATCCGGTGGTAGCGGCGCCTCGACACGTATCCGCACCGCGCTGACCGGATGCATAAACCCCATTTTAGCGGCGTGCAAAAACAGCCGCTTCAATCCGCGCTTGGCTTCGCGCTTGTTGAACGCAAAGTCGCCGTATTTGTCATCGCCTGCAATCGGGTAGCCCTCCCCCGCCAGATGCACGCGGATCTGATGGGTGCGGCCGGTCTTGATTTGTGCTTCGATCAGAGTCATGGCATCGCTGCCCGCACCATAGCGCTTGACCAAACTGACGATGGTGTGCGCATCTTTCGAATACTCGGTGTCATCGGCCGCGGCAACGCGGCGCTCGCCGGCATCGGTCACGTATTTCGCCAGCGAGGCGGTGATGTGGTGCTTGGCCGTGTGCGGCCAATTCCCCTTGACCAGCGCAAAGTAGCGTTTGTCAGTCTTGCCGTCACGCAGCAGCGCGTGCATGGCCACCAGGGCCGTGCGCTTCTTGGCGAGCAGCAATACGCCTGACGTGTCGCGGTCGATGCGATGCACCAGTTCCAAAAACTTGGCGTCCGGCCGCGAGGCACGCAGCGCCTCGATCACGCCGAAACTCACGCCGCTGCCGCCGTGCACGGCAAGACCCGAGGCCTTGTTGATCGCGAGCAGCGCATCGTCCTCAAAAATGATATCAAGGCCCGCGCCAGCGCGCGCCAGGGCTGGCAGGGGCCGCTTGATGCCAGTGCCCCCGCCGTCACCGGCCGTACCAATGCTTGCTGCTTTGCCCAGTCCACCACGCTGCACATTGATGCCGGTTTCGAGCCGCACTGGCGGCACCCGCACTACGTCTCCCAGCACAATTTTGGACGACGCCTGCGCGCGCGCCTTGTTCACGCGCACTTCGCCGGAGCGGATGATGCGATAAATCAGGCTTTGCGGCGCGCCCTTGAGACGCTTCAACAAAAAGTTGTCGAGCCGCATGCCGGCGCTGTCATCGCCGACTTCAAGCCATTCCACGGCTGCGCTCCCTAAATCCTTCATTTCTCTATATAATTTGGCATGTGGACTGGTTTCAGGCAGTAATTTTCGTACCGGTTTTGCGGCAGTTTCCGGTGGCTACCACCGACGGCCCCGCAATCCTTTCCGGTGCGAACCAGATCACTCAGAGGCAAGTCGCCCGCCTTCAACAAGACAATGGGCGATGTTAAGTTAAATCAGCAATTCACATTGCACGCACCGGTCGTAACCCCGAGATTTTCATGATGAGTGCTGTTCGGCGCGCATCACGCTTCTCACCAAATTCCTTGCCCTCCACAAACGTTTAGCCCCATGCAGACCCTTTTGCAATCCGGCTTTTTTCTTGGTGTGTTCGCGTTGCTCGGCTGCTTCAGCCTCGCGACCGCCGCGCCACGCGTGCGTGCAGCAAGGCAGACCCGATTAACCCCTGCGGCAGGGTGCGTGCAGGGAGCTTTCAATGAAACGCATGTTATTCAACGCAACCCACGCAGAGGAACTGCGGGTTGCGATCGTCGATGGACAGAAGCTGGTAGATCTGGACATCGAAACCGCTGGACAGGAACAGCGTAAGAGCAATATTTACAAGGGTGTCATCACCCGGATCGAGCCCTCGCTCGAAGCTGCATTCGTCGATTACGGCGTTGACCGCCACGGCTTCCTGCCATTCAAGGAAATTTCGCGGGTCTACTTCCGCGACGGCGTCAACGTGCGCGACGCTTCCATCAAGGAAGCGATGCGCGAAGGCCAGGAAGTCCTGGTACAGGTCGAGAAAGACGAACGAGGCAACAAGGGCGCTGCCTTAACGACCTTTATTTCCCTGGCCGGCCGCTATCTGGTATTGATGCCCAACAACCCGCGTGGCGGCGGCGTCTCGCGCCGCGTCGAGGGTGATGACCGGGCGGAACTCAAAGAGGTGATGGACGCGCTCCAGTACCCCGAAGGCATGAGCCTGATCGCGCGCACCGCCGGCATCGGCCGGGCTGCCGATGAGTTGCAGTGGGACTTGAACTATCTGCTGAAGCTGTGGGCCGCAATCAAGGGCGCTGCCGACGGCATCAAGGGTGCCGAGCTGATTTATCTCGAGTCAAGTCTCGTGATCCGAGCGATCCGCGACTATTTTTCGTCGGATATCGGCGAGATATTGATCGACACCGATGATATCTACGACCAGGCCATCAGCTTCATGTCGGTGGTAATGCCCGACACCGTGGCACGCGTCAAACGCTACAAGGACGAAGTGCCGCTGTTCTCGCGCTTCCAGATCGAGCACCAGATCGAATCGGCCCATTCGCGCACGGTGCAGCTGCCGGCCGGTGGCGCGATCGTGATTGACCACACTGAAGCCCTCGTTTCTATCGACGTCAACTCGGCGCGCGCCACGCGCGGCGGGGACATCGAAGAGACTGCCTTCCGCACCAACATGGAAGCGGCCGAAGAGGCCGCGCGCCAGTTGCGTCTGCGTGACCTCGGCGGCCTCATCGTGATCGACTTCATCGACATGGAAAGCGCGCGCAACCAGCGTGATGTCGAACAGAAACTCAAGGATGCACTCAGACCCGACCGCGCACGCGTGCAACTGGGCAAGATTTCGCGCTTCGGGCTGATGGAGTTGTCGCGCCAACGTCTGCGCCCGTCGCTCGGCGAAGGCATCCACGTCGTGTGCCCGCGCTGCAACGGCACCGGCCATATTCGCGACACCGAGTCGTCCGCATTGCACATCCTGCGCATGATCCAGGAAGAAGCCATGAAAGACGGTACCGGCGCAGTGCATGCGCAGGTGCCAGTCAATGTCGCCTCTTTTCTGCTCAACGAAAAACGTCACGAGATCAGCAAGATCGAGGCGCGTTTCCGCGTCAACGTGCTGCTGGTGCCGAACAAGTTCCTCGAGACACCGCATCACACCATCACGCGTCTGCGTCATGATGACATTCCCGAATCGATGAAGCACAGCTTCGAGATGGTGGTTGAACCGGAAGCCGAAGACTACAAGCGCAAGGATGCCAAGAACGCACCGAAAAAACTGGAACCGCTGGTCAAGGGCATTACGCCCGAAGCCCCACCGCCAGTACATGTCGAAGCCGCGCCGGTGGCAGTTGTCGCGCCGATTGCGGCACCCGCTGCCGCACCAGCACAGAGCGAGGGCATCGTCGCCAAAATCATGGGTTGGTTCAAGTCCACACCCGCACCGGTGATGCCGGCGCCGGTGGCCGCCACGCCTGCAGCACTCGACGCCAAAGATGCTCGCCCGCCGCGTGGTCGCAATGGGAGTGAGCGTAGCGACCGTGCAGACCGGGGTGATCGCAGCCGTGGCGGGCGTGACCGCAACGGCCGTGGCCGCGGAGAACGCGGCGAGCGGTCCGAACGTGGTGACCGTTCCGAGCGCAGCGAGCGGTCCGAACGCGGCGAGCGCCCGCCGCGTGACGGCAGCCCGCGCCCCGAACGTCAGCGCGCCGAAGCAGTGGATGCCTCGCAAGCTGCGAAAGCCGAGGGCGACGTAACGCTATCCGCACAAGCAATGGCAGACGCCGCCCTCAACGTCAGCGCGGATGGCAATGGTGGTAGTGGCGGCAATGGCCAAGGTGCTTCCGGCCAGGGCCAACGCCGTGAACGCGGCGAGCGCGGTGGCCGTGATCGTGGAGAGCGTGGTGAGCGCGGCAATCGTGAACGCGGCCCGCGCCCATCAGGGGCAGCTGCTGATGGCACAGCTGAAGCAGGTGCCGGATTGCAGAATGCCGCCAATGCCACACCAGCCGGCGATGGCAGTGAGCGCGACCCAGGTAGTACCGAGCACGGCGAACGCGACGCGGGTGATGGTGAACGTGGGCGCCGCGGCCGCCGTGGCCGCGGTCGTGGCCGTGGCCGTGGTGATCGCGAGGGCATGCCTGAAGGCGGCGAAGACGGCGCGCAATCCGCCACCAGCGAAGCCGCAGGCGATACCTCAGGCAATACAACTGGCGCTCCGGCAGGATGGGCCGTGGCCGCCGTGCTGGCGGCAAGTGCAGGCGCACTGGCGGCGGCTGCACAGGCGCATGCCGCGCCTTCGCAAGATGCAGCGCCCGCAGTTACGCCGGATGCGAGCCCCGAATCTACCCCGGAAGCGGCGGCCGCAGCAGCACCTGCCAGTGATGTCAGCGAGACGGCACCCGCCGTGCAAGCTGCACCGGCCGCGCTCGTTGAGCCGGCAGCAGCATCGGTCCCACAAGCTGCCGCACCTGTCGTCATGCAGGCCGCAGCAGCGCCCGCACCGGCGGCAATGCACACGCCCTATCCGCCCAAGGCGGCTGACCCCATCGTCATGCGCAAATCCGTCGAGGAGTTGCACAGCGAGCGCCACGCCATGCTCGACTCTGCCGGCCTCGCGTTGGTGGAAACCGACGCCAGCAAATGGCGCGCCGCCTATGACCGCTCGGCGCAGTACACCGAGCCGCCACACGCGCCGCGCGTCAAGCGCCCGGCGCCGGTCATCGATCACGGGCCGCTGGTGCTGGTGGAGACCCGGAAGGGGTAAGCGCCGGTTTACCGGTATCCTTGAAAAGCGTTGATCACCAACGCTTTTCACGTGATCTCCACCTAAAAAAAACGGCGTGCCAATTTGGCACGCCGTTTTTTTCGCCTTCTGTTCCCTGTCGCTCTGGGGTCAATTGCTTACATCAAGCCCGCATCGGCATTCTGGATTCACTCAATTTTCAAACCAATATCGCGGATCACCTTGCCCCACTTCTCCTGCTCGGTCTTGAGAAATACCGCTGCCTGCTCAGGCGTGCTGGTGATCGGTTCAGCGCCCAGCGTGGCAAAGCGCTGCACGAACGCCGGCGTCGCGATCATCTTGTTGACTTCGGCGTTGAGGGTTCTGATGACGCCAGCAGGCGTGCCACTCGGCGCGAACAGCATGAACCAGCCCAGCACTTCAAATCCGGGCACGCCGGACTCTGCCACCGTCGGCAGCTCAGGCATCAGCGGCGTACGCTTCGTGCTGGAAATCGCCAGCGGTCGTGCCGACCCTTTTCGAATATGCGGCTGCATGATCGCGATGTTTTCAAACATCATTTGAATCCGCCCCGACAGAAAATCCGGCATCAGAGCGCCCGAGCCCTTGTAAGGCACGTGCACCATGTCGACCCCTGCCGCACGCTTGACCAGTTCGCCCCCCAGATGCTGGCCGGTGCCCGGGCTCGATGACGCATAGTTGTACTTGCCCGGATGCTGCTTGAGCAGCGCGATCACCTGCGCAAAATTGGTAACCGGAATGTCCGGATGCACCACGAACACGTAAGGGGTGCTGGCCATCAGTGCAATGGGGGCCAGGTCTCTCTCTTGATAGGGCAGATTGGCGTAGAGCGCCGGCGCGGTGCCGTGGGTGCTCGACGACATCAGCAAGGTATGTCCGTCGGGTTCCGACTTCGCCACCTGCCCCGCACCGATGGACCCCGAGGCGCCGGCACGGTTATCCACCACAAAGGACTTGCCCAAGGCTTCGGTCAAACCCTGCGCCACCATGCGCCCGATTACGTCGGTGGTGCCGCCGGGCGGGAAGCCGACGACCATCTTCACGGTCTGCGATGGATACGATTGCGCGAATGCCGATGGTGCCGCGAACCACGCAGACAGTACGGCCATCGTGGCAATGACCGCTACCCTGCCCAAACGGACATGCTTGCACAAATGTTTCATTCCAGACTCCTTGTGTAATCGTCTCGCGTACCAGCGGTGAGACTCATCGCGGTCATGACACCGAAGCAATCGCCTGCAACATCGATTCCCGCTCTGGAGCAGCGCCATCATCTTGATACAGGTGACCGGACAATTCCCCCAGGATCGAGGTGCGCGTCATGTGACGGATCTTGGTCTGGTCAAAATCGGGCAGCGCCACGTGTAGCAGGCAGCGGTTGTCCCACATGACGAGGTCGCCCACCGACCAGCGATGCCGGTATACAAATTCGGCAGAGGTCGCGTGATCGTTGAGGAATTTGAGGATCGGTGCACTTTCGTCCTCTGAAAAGCCCGCAAATCCGCGAATCCTCTGTCCGAGATAGAGCGCCTTGCGCCCGGTATCGGGATGGGTCTTCACCACGGGATGAATCACCGGCGGATTGCGCCTCTTCATGTCGGCCACTTTTTCCGGATCACGCTGTTCGATGCCCTTGATCAGCGACACATCGTGAATCGCTTCGAGCGTCTCGATGAAGGCACGCATCTTCGCGCTCAGCGTCTCATAGGCCAGATACATGTTGGCCCACATGGT
>JANLTL010000625.1:0-3032 GCA_031362905.1 Burkholderiales bacterium
CAAGCAGGCCGCCTTGCCGCTGGTGATTCCGGTGATCATCATGGGCGGCATCCTCACCGGGTTTTTCACCCCTACCGAGGCCGGGGTGGTGGCGGTGACCTACATCGTGCTGATCGTCATTCCGCTGCTCAATCGCGGCTACTTCCGGCAGTTGCCGCACGACATGGCGATGACCGGGCTGCTGTACTCGATCCCGCTGATCACGATCGCCGCGGCTTCGGCCTTCGGGTGGATGCTGGCCTACCTGCGCGGGCCGGCCGTGGTGTCAGGCTGGATCGCCAACGCCGCCGGCAACGACCCGTTCATGATCATGCTGCTGCTGGTGTTGCTGTTCATCATCGTCGGCGATTTCATCGACGCGATTCCGGCCATCATCATCTTCATGCCGATCATCACCGATCTTACGCAAACCACCAATATCAACCCGGTGCACATGGGAGTCGTGATCATCGTCACGCTGGCGTTCGGCCTGATCACGCCGCCCTATGGCCTGGCGCTGCTGATGGCGTCGAAATTCATCGGCGTCAAGTTCTCAAAGGCGATGTTCGCCTCGTTCCCGATCTACATCATCTTCCTTGCTACCATCCTGTTCTGCATCTATTTCCCGGAAGTGGTGTTGTGGCTGCCCAAAAAATTCCTGCCCGAGTCGGTCGGCTGTTTCAAGAATCCGAGTGGCGCCGGCTATTTGTGTCCGTGAGGGCGGCAGGATGCGAACGCGCCCGGCGCTAAGCCGGGAGGGCGCTGCGCGTTTGCCCGCGATGCCTGCGCTACCCACGCTACCCACGACACCCGCAGCGCGGCGGCGGCGCGGCGCGGCGGCGCTCAAGGGGCCGCAAGACCTCGCCCGGGTGCTTGAAGACGACATCATTTTCGGGCGGCTCGCACCCGGCACCCGCCTGATCGAAGACCATCTGATCGCCCGCTTCGGCGTGACCCGGCATCTGGTGCGCCAGGCCTTCGTCGAACTGGAGCGCACCGGCATCGTCGTGCGCGAAAGAAACAAGGGCGTTGCAGTACGCTCGTTGACGGCAGATGCGGTGCGGCAGCTGTATGACGTGCGCGAACTGTTGCAGCGGCAGGCGGCGCTGCGCATCACGCTGCCGGCTGCGCCGGCAATCATCGCGCAACTGGAACAACTGCATGCCGAATACGGGCGCCATTTGCGCGCGCGCAACTACCGCGCCGTGCACGAGGCCAATGATGCCTTCCACCTCGCAATGTTCTCCGCCTGCGGCAACGCGTATCTGGTCGAATCGATCAAGTACTACATGTGGCTGAGCCTGCCGGTGCGCTCCAAGAAAACCGCCGACTACGCGCATGCCGCAGCCTCCGAGCGAGACCACCAGCGCATCATCCAGTTGCTGCAGGGTACCGATGGCTGGGCCCTGGCGCAGCTTTGCGTGGACCATTTGCAAGGGGCGAAAATGGCCTATCTTGAGCAAGTTGGCAATCAAGCCGGAAACGGTGTGGAAATAGTGGCGCAAGTCCGAAAATCGAAAAAGGCATCGGGCTAAATTTTTTGGTGCGCAATTGCTTCATGGAAATTGCCTCTGACACCGAGGGACACTTTTTCTGACGCGCTATGCTTTGCCGCAAGCAGGAGATAGTTCGTCGCCGTCTCTAAGCAGTGCACCGGCCCCCTCTTGCTTGACATGCTTCGCAGGCGCGCCAAGCCATAGCAGTTTTCCCTTTTTGAGATTCGACTTCACAATATGGCCATTCGCCAATTCTGATGTGACCCATGAGAAGCAAACTGTTTGTACCGGCATCGCGCCCGGAGTTATTCGCCAAAGCGCTCGCCAGCGCTGCCGACGCGCTGTCGTTTGACCTTGAAGATTCGGTGACGTCCGAACGCAAGGCCGAGGCGCGCGGCCTGCTCGCGCAATGGTTGCGCTCTGGCGCGCTCGATGGGACAGCCAAGACCATCATCGTGCGGGTGAACGCGAAGGACACGCCGTATTTCGCGGCGGACGTTGCTGCGCTGGCTTTGCCCGGCGTGCACTTGATCAACCTGCCCAAGCCCGCCGATAGCGAAGCTGTGCAGGCCACCGCTGCCGCACTGGAACAGGCTGAGCGCATCAACAAAGTCACCACACCAATCAAGCTGCTGCTCAACATCGAGTCACCCGCTGCACTGCGTACGGCGCACGTCCTCGCTGGTGCGCACCCACGCGTCGCCGGCCTGCAGCTAGGGCTGGGCGACTTGTTCGAGCCACTTGGTATCGACCGGCGCGAGCCCACCGCCATAGCGAACGCCATGTTCATGGTGCGCATGGCCGCCGGTGAGGCCGGTGTATTCGCCTACGACGCGGCGTTCGCCAACATCAAGGATGCGGAAGGATTCCGCGCCGAGGCCCAGCTTGCCAAGCGCCTCGGCTTTCTTGGCAAGAGCTGCATCCATCCGTCGCAAATTGCGCTGGCCAATGATGTGTTTCGCCCCAGTGCCGAAGAGATCGCCCACTCGCTGCGCGTGCTCGAAGCCGCCAAGGCCGTTGACGGTGTCGGAGCTTACGTGGTCGACGGCAAAATGATCGACCCGCCATTCTTCGGGCGTGCGCAGCAGATTGTGGCCAGTGCGCGGCAAATGGGCCTGATCAATTGAGCGAGCACATGAACCCTCCGTTCAACCGCACTGAACCCACCGGCACCGGCGCGCCCGGCCCACTGAGCGGCCTGCGCGTCCTTGATCTCTCCACCTATATCGCAGGCCCCTACGGCTGCGCGCTGCTCGCCGACCAGGGCGCCGAGGTGATCAAAATCGAACCGCCCGCCGGTGACAACCTGCGCAAGTACCCGTCAACGCTGGAGAATGAAAGCCGTGCCTTCCTCGGCGTCAATCGCAGCAAGCTTGGCGTGGTACTCGACTTGAAGCAGCCTGACGATTTCGCGACCCTGCTCGACTTGGTGCGCACAGCTGATGTACTGGTGCATAACTTCCGCCCCAGCGTGGCGCCGCGTCTGGGCATCAGCTACGAGCAATTGCAGGCGATCAACCCGCGCCTGATCTACTGCGCGGTCTCGGGCTATGGCGA
>JANLTL010000649.1:0-1511 GCA_031362905.1 Burkholderiales bacterium
CTTAACCTGAAGCAGATTCGTTTTAAAAAAGCGGTTGATCATGAAGTGGCAAATGAGAAAATCATGTTGTCTATAAAAAACAGAACTGAGTTTACTGCAGGAATGATCAGTGAAGGCACTCATTCTTTCCAGATCATGAATCCTGATTTGCTGATTTGCACGTTGGATTCATCTGCAAGAATGGATATCGAACTTACTATTGGTAAAGGCCGCGGTTATGTACCTGCAGAAGATAACAAACCAAAAGATGCTCCTTTGTGATATATTCCCATTGACGCCATCTTTACGCCAATCAAAAATGTAAAGTACACGATTGAGAATACCAGGGTAGAACAAAGAACTGACTTTGAAAAATTGATCATGGAAGTTTCTACCGATGGAACCATTCATCCGGAAGAAGCTGTAAAGCAAGCGTCAAGGATATTGATCCAGCATTTGATGATCATCACTGATGAAAACATCACTTTTGATAATAAAGAAGAAAAGAAAGAGGACCTGGTTGACGAACAAACCCTGCAATTACGTAAGGTTTTGAAAACACCATTAGAAGACCTCGATCTTTCTGTAAGAGCTTTCAATTGTCTGAAAGCAGCTAAAATTAATTCATTGAGTGAGCTTGTACAGTATGAGCAGGAAGACCTGATGAAATTCCGCAATTTTGGTCAGAAATCATTGGCTGAAATTGAACAGGTGTTGACTGAAAGAGGGTTGCATTTTGGAATGGATCTGGTGAAACTGGGTATTGATCTGAGTGAATTCTAGGCCCCTCCAAACCTCCCCGCAAGGGAGGCTTTCGAAGAGTCTTTTAATTTGAAATAGTATTATTTAATCATGCTGCGTTGATATACATAGCAGCAAACGTTGTAAATCCTGACACGGTGCAGCGTCTTTAAAATTAAACAGTCATGCGTCACGGAGACAAAGTAAAAAATTTAGGCAGAAAAAAAGCGCACAGAGAAGCGTTACTAAGTAATCTTGCCTGCCAGTTGATCCAGTACAAAAGGATCGTAACTACTACTGCTAAAGCAAAAGCTTTAAGAGTATATGTTGAACCATTGATAACTAAAGGAAAAGAAAACACTACTCACCAACGTCGTGTAGTATTCAGTTATCTGCAGGATAAAGAAGCTATCAAAGAATTATTTGGTGCGGTAGCAGAAAAAGTTGCAGGCCGTCCCGGTGGTTATACCAGGGTTATTAAATTGGGCGCCCGTCCGGGTGACAATGCTGAAACAGCCATGATTGAATTGGTTGATTTCAATGAAATTTACGGTAAGGGTAAAGGTGAAGTAAAAGCCGCCACCAAGAAGACCCGCCGTGCCGGTACACCAAAGAAAAAAGCAGAAACTACCGTTAAAACGGAAGAAGCTACTGCAACAGAAGAAAAAGCTGCTGAATAAAACCAACACTATCTGTTTAATAATAGCCCTCCGTTTTCCGGGGGGCTTTTTTTATGGCGGTAACTGCTGATTATTTCTTCTGAAAATGAAGTATTTTCACCAAGCTGCTTG
>JANLTL010000676.1:0-7971 GCA_031362905.1 Burkholderiales bacterium
CCGCGATGATCCAGTTGCCCGACCAACACAGATTGGCCAGCGCGAGCAAGGCCAAGGCGGTCAGACGCGCGCCGGGCTGACCGGGATCAACTGGTGGCAAAGCTTGTGTCGGCATGTTGTGGTCGCGCCAAGCGCTTAACCCAACGCTTAACGCAGCGCCTAACCCCGGTCCGCGACACCAATCACGATCTTGCCGATATGCGCAGCACGCTCCATGTGCTTGAGCGCGACGCTGTCGAGAGAAAAAGCCGTGACCTGGATAATTTTCATGAGAGTCTCACAGGCCCGAACGCGCCAGGCCACAAAAAAGCAGACGCCCCCGAAGAGGCGCACCCACCAACGATTTTCGCACTGATGTCCTGAAGATCCGCTACTGGAGCGGCTCTTCAGGACATCATTCGTTCAGTCCAGGCAGGTCAGGCGGTCTTTTTCAAGCGCTCGTTCTGCGGGAACATCGCACGATGTGCTTCAGCATCCATATCGGTCTTGAACGCATGGCGGTTCTTGAGTGCATCGGCGCGTTGCGCAGCGGGGCGCGCGCTGATCTCGTCCATCACGCGCTTGACGTTGGGCAGCTTTTGCCAAATGTCGTCGCCACTGAGCACACGCGGCACTGCGCGCGCCCAGCCCCAGAACGCCATGTCGACCAGCGTGTAGGTGTCGCCGAGCATGTATTTGTTTTTCGCCAGTTGCGCCTCAATGATGTTCCAGTGGCGCCAGGCTTCGAAGTCGTAGCGGTTGAGCGCGTACTCTTTCGGCTCCGGTGCCATGTGGCGGAAATGCACCGATTGGCCGGAGTAGGGGCCAATGCCGGTGGCGATGAACATCAGCCACGACAACATCTCGCCGCGCGCCTTGGGCGTGTTGGCCGGCAGGAACTTGCCAGTCTTTTCGGCGAGGTAAAGCAGGATGGCGTTGCTGTCGAACACGAGCACGTCGCCATCGACAATGGCCGGCACCTTTGCATTTGGGTTGAGCGCCAGAAATGCGGGCTGATGCTGATCGCCCTTGCGCGTATCGACCGGACAGAATTCGTATTCGAGGCCGGCCTCTTCGAGAAATAATGCGACCTTGAACGGGTTGGGTGCGGCGGCGTAGTAGAACTTGATCATGACCTGTCCTTCAGTTGGCGAGGTGCGTGGAGCGGATATTGTACTGAGATGCGCTTGCGTCGAAGGCCGCGCCTCTCGCCCACAGGCACTTTCCCACCGGTCCTCCGGCCCACCGGCCCAGCGGCCCTGACCGGATGGCGGTCTGGTCCGGTGTGGTCAATGCCCTCTCTGTATGACCATCCGGGGACGGCTGGGTGGGCGCGCAGCAACACTGTGCGAATCCGGCGCTGCGCGCAGGATTTTCATCGCATGCTCGGCCCGCAGAGCGGCTCCCACCAAGGGACACAGCCCATCTTGCGATCAAGATCCGCTCCAGGAGCGGCTTTCCGGTTGATGCCTCAGCGAAAAAAGACAGACATCATCCCTGTGTACTGCCCAATGCGAATTAACTTCTTCTACTTCTTCGCATCCCTGGCGGGCTGTTGCAGCATGGCTGCGCGCGGCTTGAGCACCTCGTCGAACTTCGCCTTGGAGATCATTAACGTGAACGGGCCGAGCGCCTTTTCGCGGGCAATGCGTGCGTTGAGGGTTTTGGTTTGTTCAGCAAAGGCTTTCTCGCGCTTGTCCTTGTCTTCCGGCTTTTCGTTGGCAGGCACACTCGGTGCCGGGCGGCTGACCTCGCCCTGCACGGTGACCTGGGCAAAGTACCGGGTGCCATCAAGGCGGCCGAGCTTGATGCGGTATTCGAGGCCTTCGAAGGTGCTGGCAATAATTTCGCTGCCGGTATCGAATCCGGCTGCGGCATTGGCCGCGGCGACATCTTCGAGGTCGAGCTTGGCTAGCGCGTACGAAGCACTGTTGGCGCGGGACTGATCGAGTGAACCTGGCGCGTCGCCTGGCCCAGGGCCTTTGCCGGGTGCGGCTGCCTTGGCCGGTTTGGCCGGTTTGGCCGCTTTGGCAGGTGCGCCATCGAGCTCCCAAGGCGTATCGAGAATCGCGCGCGCGATGCGGTAGCCGCCATCGGGCGATTTGACTTCGATTGACTTGATGTTTTCGACGACCACGCCTTCGCGCGCAATCCAGCCGACCGGATTGCTGGTCGCTTGCTTGAGCGGGTCGGCCACCACAATGACGCGTGACGGGTCGGCGGGCAGCATGACGAAACGGCCATCGCCTTGCGCTTTTGCGGCATCGGTCTCGGGCGCGGTCTTGAAGTATTTCTTGCCGAGCCAGAGTTCGGCCTGGGTCTTGCCGTCGGCCCCGGTGAACGTCACCGCCGTGGCTGCGCCGTCCGTCGTTGCCGCACCGGGGGTGGCCGGCGTACCCGTTGCCGCCGGCGCCAGCAGTTGCATGCGTGCACGGTCCTTTTCGCCAATGCCCTCCACCTGTCCGGTCTTGAGTTCGATCGCCTTGACGACCAGTTCGGTGACCTTATCGAGGTCAGCGGGGAAACCGCCGCGCTCGTTGATGACCCAGCGCTCGTTCTTTTTTTCCAGCGTGAGCGAAGCTTTGGGCTCGCGGATGGTGATGCGTGCGACTTCGGCGGCCTTGAGTTGCGGCAGCAACGGCTGACCGATCTTGCTCTCGGTAGCCGGTGTGGTGGACGCACCTTGATCGCGCAATGTAACGACGGCGCCCACACCCATGATGAGCGCAAGCAAACCAAGAATGGCGGCAAGTCCTTTGTTCATGTCATGTCCCGCGCTCACGCGCCCTTGAGTTTGGTGCCGCCAGCGCGACGCCCGCGCAGCACTGCAACGCCAATGCCGAACAGGGCTACCAGCAGCGGCACGATGGCGATGTTGGCGAGCTTGGTCCAGAACTGCAGGGCCTCGGCGTCCTGCCGCAAATTCTTGCGCAACTCTTTCAGTTCGCGCCGCGTGTCGAGCGTGCGCTTTTTGAAGCGCTCCACTTCGGCCTGTTGTGCCGGCGTGAGGATCTGCGCCGATTTTTGCGCGCCCGACTGCTTCTGCAGCGCCTGCATTTTTTCCGTGGTCTGCATCAAATCATCTTCGAGTGATTTGATCTTGCTGAAGTATTGCTTCTGCGCATCGGCTTCCATCTCGCGCACAACGGTCAGTGGGCGGAAGATCGATTGCCGCGTGCGCAGCGACGACAGGTCGTCACCTGCAGCAGCCTGCTCGACCAGACCTTGCGCAAATGCAAGGTTGCCGTTCGACGGCACCACCACGCGCTGGCCGAAAATGTTTTGCACTTCAACTGCGGCGCCGTCGGCGAGCATGTCGGCGTCGGCCACCAGGACTACCGTGTTCTCGCCGGTTGATTCTTTCAGCGCGGCAGCTACTGGCGCTTTGGCAACGGCGGCACCATCACTTTTGCCATCGCCCTTGGGCGCCGGTTTGGCGAACGGATCAGCCGGCTGCCCCTCGGGAAACGCCGTCTTGAACTTGCCCGACAAACGTACCGCCAGCGGCAGGCTCTTGTTGAGCGGTACAAAACCCTTCATCGCGGTATCACCAGAGAGCGAGGCAACGATGCCGTCGATCATCATGGTATTGCTTGATGAACGGATCAGTTCGCTCACTTTGAGCCCCTCGGCCGGCTTGATGTCGAACACGCCAGAGAACGCGAGCAGGAGCGTGTCGATCTGGCCCAGCGCCACGTCATCACGATTGAAAGCTTTGCGATTCAAGGTCAGCACGGTGGGGGTGGTGCGCTGGCCGGCGCCGGACGCGTAGTTGATATCTGCGAGCACCTTGCCCGCCTCCATCCCCACACCCCAGGCCTTGAACAGTCGCGGTAGACTCGACTGCCCGGCTTGACCACCCGCCATCGGCATCATCGGGTTGGGCTGCTGGTCAAAATACATGTGCGGGTCAACGAACGCAATCAGCTTGCCGCCGCGCATGACGAACTGGTCGAGTGCGTATTCGGCGCGCTCCATGATGTCGCGTGGCTGGATCAGCAAAATCGTCTTGATCGCGGGATCGATGCTTTCGACATCCATGGCGAGCGTCTTGACGTCGAAATCCCGCTTGAGTTCGGACGCCAGCGCCCACGCCTCGGTCGGCTGGCGCGACATCGGATTGAACGGCGCACCCAGCACCGGCAGTGCGCTCATCACGCCGAGCACCGGTTTTTCGGTCACCGCCACGCGCATGATGGCGCGGATCAGATCGTATTCGAGCAGGCGCTCGCGTTGCGCGCTCAGGGCCGAGATGGCCTGCTTGCGGTCAAGCTTGGAGACTGACAGACCGAGGTAAAACTGCTCGCCGGTCGTCAGCGTCTGCGGCTCGACGCCATCGAGTTGCGCGGCGTCTTCTTCGTCCGAGTCGGGCTTGGGATTGAATTTCTCGATCACCAGATTACTGCCAGCCACCGCCTTGAACTCGCGTAGCAGGTCTTCGACATTCTTGGCGAAGGTCTTTAGCTGCACCGGCATCACGGCGTCGCCCTGCGAGATGTAGACGCGCACCTTGACCGGTGCATCGAGCTTGGTCAGCGCGCGGCGCGTGCCCTCGGACAAGGTGTACAGCTTGCCCTCGGTGAAATCAGCACGCACAGCGGTGCGTCCGGCGAGGAAGTTGAACGCAATCAACAGCACCGCGAGGAAGGCCATGCCGGCGGCGGAAAAGATCAGGGCTTCGTTTTTCTTGATTGCTTGCATCATCGTGTTCGGTTTTGCAGAAGGTGCCGGTGTGGTGGCAACATCAGGGGCGGTGGTCTCGTTCAAGGGTGCAGGGTTCTGCGCGTTGTCGTTGCTCATCCTGCCCTCCGGTTGCGCAAAATGGTGGCTGTCGCGAACAGTGCAAACACGATGATCGAGACAAAGAACAACAAGTCACGCGAATCAACCACGCCGCGCTGGAAGCCATCGAAGTGGGTCATCACCGAAAATGCAGCCACCGTGTCGATCACTGCCGGGCTGGCCCAGCGCGTCAGCAGGTCGGTCACCGGATTGAATCCGGCCAGGATCAGGAACAGGCACAGCATCACCGAGACGATAAAGGCCACCACCTGGTTGCGCGTGAGCGCTGACGTCATTGAGGTGATCGCGAGATAGGCGCCGGCCAGGAAGAAGCTGCCGAGGTAGCCGGCGAAAATCTGCCCGTTGTCCGGCGAGCCAAGCCAATTGACGGTGAGCACCACCGGAAACGTGAGAAGCAGCGCGATGCCAAGAAAGATCCACGAGGCAAGAAACTTCGCGACGATGGCTTCCCACGGATTGATCGGCATGGTGAGCAACAGCTCGAGCGTGCCGGCACGCCTCTCCTCGGCCCACAGACGCATGCCGACGGCGGGCACCAGCACCAGGTAGAGCCACGGGTGCCAGGTGAAGAAGGAGGCCAGGCCGGCTTCGCCGCGCTCGAAGAACGCGCCCACCGTAAAGGTGAAAAAGCCGGTGAGCAGCAGGAAGATCACCAGAAACACGTAGGCCACGGGCGAGCCGAAAAAGGACGCCAGCTCGCGCTTGGCGATGGCGCGGATGTGATGGAAGGCAGTCGTGTTCATGCGTGCACCGTGTCAGAAAGGGTCAGGCTGCGGAATACTTCGTCGAGCTGGCCTTCCTCGACATGCAGGCCCGCCACCTGCCAGTGCTCGCGTTCGGCAAGCAGCATCACGGCACTTGCCAGGGTGGCACCGGCTGCGGCCGCGGTGCGATCCCTGGGCAACACGCGCACGCCGGCGCCGTGCACCTCGGCCTGCGCCGCCTCGGGAAGGGCCGCGCACATCGCGCGCACCGGCTCAAGCGCAGCCGTATCAGTCGTGCCGCCCACGCGCAGGGTGACGCTGCCGGCCGATTGCGCCATCGCCTTGAGCGACCCCGGCGTGCCGTTGGCGACCATGCGGCCGCGGTCGATGATGATGGCGCGCGTGCAGGCGGCGTCGACTTCTTCGAGGATATGGGTCGAAAAGATCACCGCCTTGGTTCTGCCCATTTCGCGGATCAGGTTGCGTACTTCGTGCTTTTGGTTCGGGTCCAGGCCGTCGGTCGGCTCGTCCATGATCAACACATCCGGATCGTGGATCAAGGCTTGGGCCAGGCAGGTGCGATGGCGGTAGCCTTTGGAGAGCGTTTCGATCGACTGGTACAGCACGCTCTCGAGGAAGCAGCGCTCGACTACACGGTGTACCGCGCGCTTGCGCGCCTCGCCGGTAAGGCCGCGCAGTTCGGCAATGAACAGCAAAAAGCCGTTGACCGTCATGTCCGGGTAGGAGGCTGCGCTTTCGGGCAGATAGCCGATCAGGCGCTTGGCGGCGAGTGGTGCGTCCATCACATCATGCCCGCCGATCAGCACCCGCCCGGACGTGGGCGGGAAGAAACCGGTCACCATCCGCATCGCGGTCGATTTGCCGGCGCCATTGGGGCCGAGAAAGCCCATCACCTCGCCGCGCTCGACCGTGAAGGTGAGGTCATCAACCACGCGGCGCGGGCCGAAGGATTTGCTAAGGTGTTCGATCTGGATCATCTCAATTCGCTTTAGGTGCAATAGATCGGGCTGACTGACAATCGCGCTGACATACTCGCGGATCGCGAGATTTGGGCGGCTGGCGCAAATTTCAAGAGTGCTTGGCTGGCAACGAAGCATGCCGTATCGCGCTGCCCGGCGGCGCCGGGGTGGATCATTTGTTGCGGCAGGGCCTCCTGTGGCGCCGTTGTCGGGCCAGCCAAAGCCTGGCCACTCCATCGCTCCTGGTTCGAGGCAATCCGGCTTGGCGCCCTGCCAACCCTTGGCACCCTACCAACCGCACGGGAGCGCAGTCTACCAGTGTTGCCGCGACAGTTCGGGTTTGACTCCGACACCGGCGAAAGGGATACTTGGCGCTCTCCCCACCCCATTTTGGGAACCAACATGCATTCGACCACACGACGCGAGTTACTCGGCACCCTGGGGATGGCAAGCCTGGCACTGGCCCTGCCGCAGCCGCTGCACGCACAGTCAGGCAAACAATCCGACAGGATGCAATCGTGGCCGCTCAATACGCCGCGCCCCACCGGCATCCACGATCTGGCGCCCGCGCCTGACGGCGGCGTCTGGTACACCGCGCAGCGCAGCGGCCATCTCGGCCACTTTGACCCCAAGAGCGGCAAGTCCGAGCTGATCGGGCTTGGGCCGCGCTCGTCGCCGCATGGTGTGATCCAGGGCCCGGACAAGGCAGCGTGGATCACCGACAGCGGGCAGAACGCCATCGTGCGCGTCGGCTGGCCGGATCGCGCGGTGCGCCGCTTCCCGATGCCCGAGGGCACTCCGTATACCAACCTGAACACGGCGGCGTTTGATGGCGACGGTGACCTGTGGTTCACGGGCCAGAGCGGCTATGTGGGCAAGGTGGCCGCCAAGTCCGGTGTGGTGACGCTGAAGGAAGCGCCGCGCGGGCGTGGCCCCTACGGCATTTGCGCGACCCCCTCGGGCGAGGTCTGGTGGTGCTCGCTGGCCGGCTCTTACATCGCGCGCTTTGACCGCAAGACCGGCGACTCGATCATCGTCGAGCCGCCCACCAAAGACCAGGGCGCACGCCGCGTCTGGAGCGACAGCCGCGGCCGCATCTGGGTGGCGGAGTGGCTGTCGGGCAATTTGTCGATGCACGATCCGGCCATCCGCGACACCAAGGCCTCCTGGCGCACCTGGCGCGCGCCGGGCGACAACCCGCGCGTGTACGCGGTCTATGTCGACGAGCGCGACAAGGTGTGGTTGAGCGAATGGAGCGGCAATGCGATGTACCGGTTCGATCCGGTCAGCGAAAAGTTCGAGCGCTTCGGATTCGCGCGCAGCGACACTGCCATCCGCCAGATTCTCGGGCGCCCCGGCGAAGTCTGGCTGCCCGAGAGCGGCACCGAACACATTTCGGTAATCCGCACCGCGTAAACCACCACCCCGGGCAAGTCCGGGTGGGGCGGTGGTCACGCCAGCAAAGCCTTGATCTTCTTCGATCCCGGTGCTCGTCCTCTCCGGTG
>JANLTL010000686.1:0-3597 GCA_031362905.1 Burkholderiales bacterium
CTGGCCGGCGAGCTCTACCGCAAGATGAGCGCGACCGAGATGACCCATGTGCCGTACGCACAAGTGGGACAAGCCACCATAGACCTGATTGCCGGCCAGTTGCAGCTGATGTTCCAGCTGGTGCCGGGCATTGCCCAGCACGCGCGCTCCGGCGCCGTGCGCCCGCTTGCCGTGCTGGCGCCGAAACGACTGACCGGCTTGCCCAACGTGCCGACCAGTGCGGAAGCCGGCATGCCGGGGCTGGAGTCATCGGCGTGGTTCGGCATCCTGGTGCCGGTGGGCACACCGCGCGCCATCGTGGTCAAACTCAACCGCGAAATCAACACCGCCCTCAAGGACGCGGGCTTGCTCAAACGTTACTCTGATCTGGGCGTCGAAGCACTGGGCGGCTCACCTGAGGATTTCGCCAAATATCTCGAGGACGAATCGCGCAAGTGGAGCGAGGTGGTGCGTTTTTCCGGCGCCAAGATCGACTAGTCAGCGCGTGAAAGTTGCCATCCTCGGCACCGGCAACATCGCACTTGCCAGTGCCGCGCTGCTGGGCAGCGCGCATCAGGTGGCGCTGTGGTCGCCCTCGGGGCGCGGCAGCGCAGGGCTTGAGGACGGCCTGCTGGTTGCCAGCGGTGCACTGACGGCCACGGTACCGGTGCGCGCCGAGCAGAGCATCGCCGATGCCGTCGACGGCGCGCAAGTCGTGATCGTGGCGGTACCGGCCTATGGTCACGCTGCCGTCCTGCGTGCCTGCGCCGCCCATCTGGTCAGCGGCCAGGCGGTGTTCCTGATGCCGATGCTCAGTCTCGGCGGCCTGCTGCTGGGGCAATTGCTCGCACAGCGCGGGGTGGATTGCCTGATCGCGGGGTTTGGCAGCACCGTGATGACCGCGCGCAAGACCGCGCCGGCAGCAGTGCGCCTGCTGGCTGTGCGCGATCGCCTCGATCTCGCCGCCCTGCCCGCCACGCGAACGCCGCACGCCCTGGTGCTGGCACAAACCCTGTTCGGCGACCGCTTTGCGGCGCAGTCGGATCTGCTCGCGATATCACTTTCCCAAACCAATCCGGTGGCCCATGTGCCGCTCGCGCTGGCCAACCTGTCGCGCATGGAAAGGGGAGAGCCCTGGACCCAATACGACCACATGGCCGGCGCCACTGCGCACATGACCGTCGCGCTCGACCGCGAGCGCCTCGCTGTGGCCAGCGCTTTCGGTCTCAAGGTGCGCAGCATCGAAGAGCACTTTCATTACTCGTTCGGTACCCCCCTCATGGACTTCAGTGACCAGTGCCTCTGGGTGCATGCCAATCTGGGCAGTCCGGCGGGGCCGGCAACGCTCGACACCCGCTACATCACCGAAGACGTGCCCTATGGCCTGGTGTTTTACGCGCGCATGGCGCGCCTGGCCGGCGTCGCGACCCCGGTGACCGATGGGTGCATCGCCCTCGCCAGTGCCGCCTATCGGCAGCGCTTCGATCAGGCCAATGATTTACTCGCCGCGATAGCGCCCGAGAGAATCGGAATCGACGCTTTGCGCGCCGCCCTGACCGGGTCGCACAAGCTCAGCATGCAGTAGTGAAACAGGTCTGAACCAGCACGTTGTACTCAGGTGTGCCGTGGCGCACCCAGGACCTTGTGATTGGGTAATATCGTGACGCCACGATTCTCCACAGGTGCCCAGATATGATTCCTCCCCTCAAAGTTTGGTCGCGCGTCGAAATGCTTGAGCGCGTGGCGCGCTTCAAGGACTTGAAGGGTTTCAGCGACGGCCTGCAGGATTCCGCCTTGCCCGAATGCCACAAGACCGTCTACAACGTGATCGGCTTTCAGACGCCTGAGGCGGCCGGCGTCGGCGCCGTCAACTCACCGGTGGGCAAAAGTGCGTCGGCCAACGCTGCGATCAAGATTTCCGAAGGCTTCAACCTGGGGTTTGTGAAAACCCGGCCCGGCAAGGGCGTCGCCATGCACAACCACGACACCAACGAAACCTTCGTGGTGATGTCGGGCCGCTGGCGCATCGAGTGGAACGAAGGCGCCGACCTTGAATCGATCGAAGCCGGGCCGCTTGACACAGTGTCGATTCCCGCCGGCTGTGCGCGCCGCTTCGAGAACATCACGCACGATGAACCGGCGGCCGAACACATGCTGCTGTTCGTGGTTGCGGGCGACGCACCACAGAACGAATTCACCGTTTCTTCGATGCAGCGCGCCGCGGAATTTGCGCAGAGCGGGCGCTAGAAAGATACCGGATAGGCCGGTGAACCTCTCCCACCAACGGTTTTCAGAGAGTCACTTCCCGCGTCATTGATCCAGGGGCTGAAGTCTCCACCGGGATGACGAAGGTTCGGCGCAGGTCTATCGTCTCGCCATCAGCGCGCAGCCGCAGCAGCCAGCGCCAGTATTTGCGATCGATCTGTGATTCACGGGATACGCCGAAATCGCCCGGATAGGTCGAGAACGGAAGGTCCGGCGGAAGCTTGAATTCAACGCCAAGCTGACCCGCGGAGTTGGGCTCCAGCCTGCTGGTCTCGGTCCACAGCGATGACTGCGCACTATTCAGATGGGATTCGGATTCACCTTCGGTGTTCTTCGAGGTCTCCAGGTACCAGACGGTTTCCTCGCAGGAGAGCGTGGCCTTGAAGTGTCCTATGCGTCCAGCCGACCGAATGGCGATCGTTCCAGTCAGCCGTCCTCCGGGATGCGCTCTGCCATGGAGCCGCAGCATCACCTCTCCATAGCGCATCCGATCAAGTGCGGTGCGTGACATCTTTTTCAGAAGCGACAATCCGGTTAACCCGAAAACGAGTGGAAAGATCCAGATCCAGAACGGCATAGCGTCCCTGTCGGCCGCAAATCCGCCCTTCCAGACAATCACGACACCACCCGCCAGCAAAGCGATCGCCCCGACCCAACTCAAGATGGAGTGTGCCTCGGCAGCTTCTGCGGCGAGTAAGCGTGTCTCATCGGTCACGGGCATTTCCTCGAAGTAGCCAAAGGGTCGAGCGCGGCGCCCCTTGTTCATACCTGCGCAATGCCGAAATGCCATCACTCGAACGCTTTTGTGAACGCCTCGTGGGGTACTGATTCGATTGCAAGAGAGGCACTGTGAAGGACAGCAGCGCTAGTAGAAACATCTGTAACCCTCTGCCACCAACGCTTTCCGCCATATCACATCGTCGCGCCAATAATCCACGGCGCAAACTCCAGGTGCCCGTAGCCCCACTCCTCGCTCTTGGATTTTTTGCCAGAAGCAATCTCCAGCACGCGCTCGAAAATCTTTTGGCCAAGTTGCTGCACCGTGGCGCCGCCGTCGAGGATTTCACCGCAATTGATGTCCATGTCGTCGGTTTGCTTCAGGTACAACGGCGTGTTGGTGGCCAGTTTCATTGATGGCGACGGCACGCAGCCGTAGGCCGAGCCACGCCCGGTCGTGAAGCAGATCAGGTTGGCGCCGCCCGCCACCTGGCCGGTGGCCGAGACCGGGTCGTAGCCGGGCGTGTCCATGTAGACAAAGCCTTTTTTGGTGACCGGCATCGCATATTCGTAGACGTCAACCAGGTTGGTGGTACCGCCTTTGGCGACTGCGCCAAGTGATTTCTCGAGAATCGT
>JANLTL010000701.1:0-4478 GCA_031362905.1 Burkholderiales bacterium
GGCATGCATCGCGCCCATGACTTTCTGACCAACCCGCCCCTGGCCTTGGAGCCAGTGACCGGTGAAGTGCATCTGCGCCATCACATTAGCCCGACCGGCTTCTACCGCGGCAAAAAAGTAGTCAAGGGCAAGGGCGAGTAAGCCGGTTTAGGCCAGACCAAGGCCGAACCGCGCCTGCATGGCTCAGCACCCCGGTACGGTGTCCCCGGCATCGTTAGTCTCCGCGGTGTCCTCTGTCTCCATTGCGATCGATGCGATGGGCGGAGATATTGGCCCGCGCGTCACCGTCGATGCGGCCCTGCAATTTTTGGCGCGCCACGCCGGCGCGCGCGTGCTGCTGGCCGGTCTGCCGGAGCAGATTGATGCCGAGTTGGCGCGCCTGAAGCAAGCTGCTGCTGCGGTGGCCGGCCGTTTTGAGGTTTGTGCGGCGTCTGAAGTCATTACTATGGATGATCCGCCAGCGCAGGCGATGCGCCGCAAGCGCGATTCGTCGATGCATCGCGCACTGGGCCTGGTCAAAGAAGGCCGGGCTGATGCTGCGGTGTCGGCCGGCAATACCGGCGCGTGGATGGCAATCTCCAGCATCACTCTGCGCACCATTGAGGGCGTCGACCGTCCCGCGCTGTGCTCGCTTTTGCCCAATCAAAAGGGCGGTCTCACCTATATGCTTGATTTGGGCGCCAACGTCGATTGCAAAGCGAGCCATCTTTATCAGTTTGCCTTGATGGGTGCCGCGCTGGTGGAGGCGGTCGAGCACAAGGCCAAGCCGCCGGTCGGCTTGCTCAATATCGGGTCTGAAGACATCAAGGGCAATGAGGCGGTCAAGAGCGCAGCCGAGTTGCTGCACGCGGCGCACGCGCGCGGTGATATCAACTTTGCGGGCAATGTCGAGGGCAACGACATCTTCAGGGGCGAGGTCGATGTCGTTGTGTGCGACGGTTTCGTCGGGAATGTGGCTCTTAAGGCGGCGGAGGGCATGGTGCAAATGATTGGCCGCAGCCTGAAGAACGAATTCGAGCGCAATCTGTTTACCAAACTGGGGGCGTTGGTGTCGCTGCCGGTGATCAATGCCTTTCGGCGCCGCTATGACCATCGCCGCTATAACGGTGCTACGCTGCTTGGGTTGAACGGTGTCGTCGTCAAGAGCCACGGTTCAGCAGATGCCTATTCGTTCGGCTGCGCTTTGGATCGCGCTTACAGTGCCGTGCAGACCGGCGTACAAGCAGGGATCGGGGCGCGCATTGCTGTGGCGCAGGCGCCATTGAGCGCCGCCGCCTAGAGCCGCGCTGCGCGACGACGTTTCCACTACGGCCCGCCGCACCATGATCTATTCATGCATTACCGGAACCGGCAGTTACCTGCCTGGTGCGCCGGTGAGCAATCACGACCTCGCCGCGCGCGGCGTTGACACCTCGGACGAGTGGATCGTCGAGCGCACCGGTATCCGCGCCCGTCACTTGGCCGCTGTGCTTGAAACCAGCAGTGATCTCGCCCTGCCGGCCGCGCAGGCTGCCATGCAGGCGGCCGGAGTGAGTGCCTCAGAGATTGATCTCATCATCGTCGCGACCTCGACGCCTGATTTTGTGTTCCCCAGCACCGCTTGTCTGTTGCAGGCCAAGCTGGGCATCAAGGGTTGTGCGGCGTTTGATGTACAAGCGGTATGCAGCGGTTTTGTGTATGCGCTGGCGACAGCCGATAAGTTCATCCAGAGCGGTCAGCACCGCTGTGCCTTGGTCGTGGGCGCCGAGGTTTTTTCGCGCATTCTCGATTGGAACGATCGTGGTACCTGCGTGTTGTTTGGCGATGGCGCAGGCGCGGTGGTGTTGCAAGCATCAGCGACGCCGGGGATTCACTCCTCCATTCTCCATGCCGACGGCAGCCATGCTGGCATCCTCAACGTGCCGGGAAATGTGCAGGGCGGCAAGGTGACCGGCGACCCGCTGCTGCGCATGGACGGGCAGGCCGTGTTCAAATTTGCAGTGCGCGTTCTTGATGAGGTGGCGCGCGAGGCGGCGGCGGCGGCGGGCATCACACTTGATGCCATTGACTGGCTGATTCCGCATCAGGCAAATGTGCGCATCCTGGTAGCCACCGCCAAGAAACTGGGCATCCCGGTTGAACGTGTGGTGATGACCGTGGCGCGGCACGGCAACACCTCGGCGGCGTCAATTCCGCTGGCGCTTGATGAGGCGGTGCGGGCGGGTTCGATAAAGGCGGGACAGCGGGTGCTCCTCGCAGGGGTCGGCGGCGGCTTCACCTGGGGTGCAGTGTTGGTTGAGATGTAGATTTGTTGAACAGAAAATACGAGAAATTCACCATGATATTGGCTATTGTTTTTCCGGGGCAGGGATCCCAGTCTGCCGGCATGATGCAGGGCTTTGCGGACAATGCAGCGGTGGCCCATGCGTTCGCTGCTGCGAGCGCCGCGCTCGGTCAGGATTTGTGGAAACTGGTGGCAGATGGCCCTGCTGAGGAACTCAATCAAACCATCAATACGCAGCCCGTGATGCTGACTGCTGCCTACGCGATGTTCCAGGCGTGGCGCGCGGCAGGTGGGCCAAATGCGACGGTGATGGCGGGCCATAGCCTTGGTGAATACACCGCGCTGACGGCGGCAGGCGCGCTGGCGTTTACCGATGCGGTGCCGCTGGTGCGGTTTCGCGCGCAGGCAATGCAGGAGGCGGTCCCGGCCGGCATTGGCGGCATGGCGGCGGTACTCGGACTGGATGACGATGCGGTGCGCGCACTGTGCGCCGAGGCAGCGCAAGGCGAGGTGGTGGAAGCGGTCAATTTCAACGCTCCCTCGCAAGTTGTGATTGCGGGCCACAAGGCCGCAGTGGAGCGCGCCTGCTCGCTCGCCAAGGCCAAGGGCGCGAAGCGCGCGCTGGTGCTGCCGCTTTCGGCGCCGTTTCATGCGTCGCTGCTGCAACCTGCCGCGGACAAGTTGCGCGACAAGCTCGCACAGGTGACCATTGGCGTGCCGCAAGTGCCGGTGATTCACAATTTCGATGTGGCGACCCATGCCAGCGCCGACGCCATTCGACAAGTGTTGTCGATGCAGGCCGCGCGGCCCGTGCGTTGGGTGGAAACTGTACAAAAAATGGTGGAAATGAACGTGACCCATGTGGTGGAAATTGGCCCGGGCAAGGTGCTGCAAGGCTTGGTCAAACGCATCGCACCGTCGATTCAGGCGCTCGCTGTGACCGACAGCGCCTCGTTGAGCGCGGCATTGGAGGCAATCAAATGAATCAAGCTGCAGTCGCAGGCGCCCCTGGTGCGTCGATCTCTCTTGCGTTGGCAGGACAGGTGGCCCTGGTCACGGGTGCGTCACGTGGCATTGGCCAGGCGATTGCCGCTGCTTTGGCGGCGCTGGGCGCCAGCGTGGTGGGCACCGCGACCTCTGAGGCAGGCGCTGCCGCGATTACCGCCGCCATGCAGGCCGCAGGCGCCAAGGGGCGTGGTGCGGTACTGAACGTGAACGATGCCCGGCGCATCGACGCCTTGCTGGGCGAGATCACGCAAGCCGAAGGTGCGGTGTCGATCCTTGTCAACAACGCGGGCATCACCCAGGACAACCTCGCCATGCGCATGCGTGACGAAGACTGGGATGCCGTCATGCAAACAAATCTGTCTGCCGTGTTCCGCCTGTCGCGCGGAGTGCTGCGTGGCATGATGAAGGCGCGCGCCGGGCGCATCATCAACATCACTTCGGTGGTTGGGCATAGCGGCAACCCCGGACAGATGAACTACGCGGCGGCAAAGGCCGGGGTGGCCGGCATGACGCGCGCGCTGGCACGTGAAATCGGCAGTCGCAACATCACGGTCAATTGTGTCGCACCGGGCTTCATTGAAACCGACATGACTCGGTCATTGACCCAGGCCCAGACCGCGGCACTGCTGGCACAGATCCCGCTGGGGCGTCTCGGCGCAGTGGACGATGTAGCTGCAGCAGTAGTGTTTCTGGCGTCACCGCAGGCGTCCTATATCACCGGCACTACGCTGCATGTCAATGGCGGCATGTATGTATAGCGCAGTAGTTTTTGCAGTGCAATAGGCGGTCTTGACGGGCAGTGCAGCAGGGCAAAACTGCTACAATCGCGCCGCATTTATTCTTATAAACGGGAAGGGCTCGTCGTATGGACAACATCGAACAGCGCGTCAGAAAAATCGTTGCCGAGCAGCTTGGCGTCAACGAAGCAGAAATCAAGAACGAGTCGTCGTTTGTCGACGATCTGGGTGCCGATTCCCTCGACACGGTTGAACTCGTGATGGCGCTGGAGGATGAGTTTGAAACGGAGATTCCTGACGAGGACGCCGAAAAAATCACTACTGTGCAGCAGGCCATCGACTACGTCAATTCGCACAAGAAGGCCTGACGCACTGAACCCGAAGCCGCCGCGCAGGGCCATGCGGCACTCAGGCGGTACGGTCAACACGCGCAGCAGGCTGGAACTACGCAAGGCGGGAGCAGCACAGTG
>JANLTL010000721.1:0-11633 GCA_031362905.1 Burkholderiales bacterium
CCCAGGGATTTGGTGAGGCCGATCACTCCGGCTTTGGAGGCGCTGTAGGCACTGGCGTTCGGGTTGCCTTCCTTGCCGGCGATGGACGCGATGTTGATGATGCGGCCATCGTCGTTTTTCAGCATCTCCGGCACGACCGCCTTGCAGCAACGGAAGGTGCCGTTGAGGTTGATCTCGATCACGTCGCGAAACTCGGCAGAGGAGTACTCCCAGGTCTTGAGCGGTGAGCCGGCAATGCCGGCGCTGTTGACCAGAAGGTCGATGCGGCCAAACTCGGCGACAGCCGCCTTGGTGGCAGCATCGACCGATTCATCCTGGCGGATGTCAACGACGCAGGTGCCAACCTTGCCTTTCTTCGACAGCACCGCTCTCGATTCAGCCAGTTTGTCTGCCAATACGTCCCACAGCACCACCGACGCGCCGGAATCGAGAAAGCGTTCGGCCACCGCGTAGCCGATGCCACGCGCGCCACCGGTGACGACGGCAATCTTGCCCTTGAGGTCAATCTGGTTCATGATTTTCCCTTCTCAATAGACGGCGCGACCGCCGGAAATGTCGAACACCGCCCCGGTAGTGAACGAGCACTCCTCGCTCGCCATCCAGCAGATCATTGCGGAAATTTCTTCGACGGTGACAAAGCGGTTCATCGGAATTTTGGACAGCATGAAATTGATGTGCGTCTCGGTCATTTGCGCAAACATTTCCGTCTTCGCTGCCGCCGGCGTGAGCGCATTGACGCGAATGCCGGTCTGGGCGAGTTCCTTGCCGAGCGATTTGGTGAGGCCGATCACGGCGGCCTTGGAGGCCGAGTAGGCGGGTGCGTTCGGGTTGCCGTCCTTGCCCGCAATCGAGGCGATGTTGATGATGCGGCCGTAGTCGGCCTTCATCATCGGGGCGATCACCGCCTTGCAGCAGTGGAAGGTGCCGATCAAATTGATGTCTTGCACCAGACGAAAATCCCTGGACGAATACTCCCAGGTCTTCTGGTTCGGCCCGGTGATGCCGGCGCTATTGACGAGGATGTCGATTTTGCCAAACGCCTTGACGGCGGCGTCCGCAGCAGCGAGCACTTGCGCTTCGTCGGTGATATCCACCACGCAGGTCTCGACCTTGCCCAGTTTCGACAACTCGGCCTGGGAGGACTTGAGGCGGTCTGCGGTGACATCCCACAGCACCACGCTCGCGCCCGACCTGAGCATGCGTTCGGCCACGGCATAACCGATACCACGTGCGCCGCCGGTGACAGCCGCGACGCGGCCGTTGAGATCGATCTGGTTCATGGTTTGACTCCCTGTTTTGCCAATTTTTTGAGCGGCCTCAGATAAAAAGCCGCGCAGCCGAAATAGATGACACTCAGTAACACCTCAACGAGGGCCAGTTGCGCCGAGAGGCCCGCATCGCTCGCTGCGCGCACCGCGCCTTCGGTGAAATAGGCCCACACCAGCAGCGTAGACCATTGCAGCGTGTAGTTGTCGGCGCGCAGCACGCCGCGCAGCACGATCAGCAGCGGCACCACTTTCAGCACCAGCCAGGAGCCGCCGGGACGCAGGGGCGCGAGGAACAATTCCCACACCACAGCCAATACGATCAACGCCAGGAGCGCCGACACCGCGCCGATATGCAAGGGTTTGTTCATTGCGCCAGTTTGAGTGCAGTGACGGCGAGACGCTTGCCCAGTGCGCGTGCGAGATGCTTCTCGTCGTCCGTCAGTACCGCGCCAGCGCCAGCGTTGCCGGCGACATGACTCGCCCCATACGGCCCGCCACCGCCGGTGGTGGATGCAAGCGCTGGCTCCGAATACGGCAAGCCGAGAATCAGCATGCCGTGATGCAGCAGCGGCACCATCATCGTCAGCAAGGTGGACTCCTGCCCGCCGTGCTGGCTGGTGCTGGAGGTGAATACACAGGCCGGTTTGCCAATGAGGGTGCCGTTTTGCCACTCGGCACCGGTGGTGTCCCAAAAGTATTTCATCGGTGCGGCCATGTTGCCAAAACGTGTGGGCGAACCGAGCGCCAGGCCGATGCACTCGGCGAGGTCGCGCTTCTCCACATAGGGCGCACCGCTCTCGGGCACAGGCGGCGTGGCGGTCTGGGTGATGGCTGCCACCGGCGGCACAGTGCGCAGACGCGCTTGGGCACCGGGTACGCTGTCGATGCCGCTCGCAATCGACTCGGCAAGCGCACGCACCGAGCCATTGCGGCTGTAGTACAGAACCAGGATGTCCGGCATCGGCAGAGGCACGCTCGCGGCGTGAATGCCGCGTGCTGGAAAGAGAAGATTTCAGAGGGAGCCGGGTATTATACGAAGCACCATGCGCCGCTCGATATCTTCCTTGTTCTCGCGCTTGCGCCACTTGATCGCGCGCGCCAACGAGGACAACCTCGACCAGATCGCCGGCAGCCTGACCTTTCTTACGCTGCTCGCCATCGTGCCTTTCATCACCATGGGTCTCGCGCTGTTTGCCGCGTTTCCGGTGTTTGCCGATTTCAAGAACGCGATTGGCGAATACCTGCAAGACAGCTTGTTACCCGAAGAAACCGGCGCGATGGTGATGAGCCACATTGCCGATTTCGCCGCCAACGCCGCGCAGATGACGGCTGCTGGTCTGGCGATGCTGACGCTTACCGTGTTCATGCTGATGCAGACCGTCGAGAGGAGTTTCAACCGCATCTGGCGCGTCGCGCAGGGGCGCTCGGTCGCGCGTCGCGTCGTGCTCTACGCAGCAGCGCTCGCCCTCGGGCCCTTGTTGATCGGCGGCAGCCTTGCGGCCACCACGTTTCTGGTGTCGGCTTCGCTGGGTGTGCTGCCGGAAACGGTGTGGCTCGACAAATGGATCCTGACGGCATTGCCGGTGGTGATGACGGCGCTCGCCTTCACGCTGTTGTTCCGCAGTGTGCCCAATTGCCCGGTGCGCGTGCGCCATGCACTGGCAGGTGGCGTGCTAGCCGCGACAGGCTTCGAGTTGATGAAGACGCTGTTCGGTTTGTACATCGCCGCGTTTCCCTCGTATCAGGTGATCTACGGCGCATTTGCGGCGATTCCGATTTTTTTGATCTGGGTCTATCTGTCGTGGATCATCACCTTGATTGGCGCTTTGGTGGTGGCTGCCCTGCCGGCACCCGTGCCGGGCCCTGCACCCGCGCCCTTGCCGCATAATCCCGGCCCATGAATTCCCCCTTGACCTTCAACCAGAAGCTCGCCGCCGCGTGGGGCGCCAACGATTCGCTGCTGTGCGTCGGGATTGACCCCGACCTCAAGCGCTTTCCCAAACAGTTCGCCGGCCGCAAAGACGCGATGTTCGAATTCGGCAAAGCCATTGTCGATGCCACGGCGGACCTCGCGTGCGCGTTCAAGCCGCAGATTGCCTACTTTCACGCCGAGCGCGCTGAAGACCAGTTGGAAGCACTGATCGCCCACATGCGCGAGAAGCATCCTGCCGTGCCGGTGATCCTCGACGCCAAGCGCGGCGACATCGGCTCGACTGCCGAGCAGTACGCCCGCGAAGCCTTCGAGCGCTACCAGGCCGACGCGGTGACGATCAGCCCCTTTCTCGGCCACGACTCTGTCACCCCCTACACCCAATACGCCGACAAGGGGGTGATCATCCTGTGTCGCACCTCCAACCCGGGCGGCAGCGATCTGCAGTTTCTCGAACTCGACGGCCCGCACGGCAAGGAGCTGCTGTATCAGCGCATCGCGCGGGTGGTGGCCACGGAGTGGAACGGCAACCAGAATTGCGCGCTGGTGGTTGGTGCGACGTTTCCCAACGAGCTTGCCGCTGTGCGCGGCATCATCGGCGACATGCCCCTGCTGGTGCCAGGCATCGGCGCGCAGGGGGGCGACATTGAAGCGACGGTCAGGGCAGGGCGTTCGGCGAGCGGTACCGGGCTGATGATCAATTCGTCACGCGCAATTTTGTATGCGTCGGGCGGTGAAGATTTTGCCGAAGCGGCGCGGTGCGTGGCCGATGAGACGCGGGCGGCGATCAACCGCTATCGCAAGGGATAGCGCCGCCCAGGGCGCGGATTCGCGCTGCCCGGCGGCTACCGCCTATCGCCTACTTTGCCGCGCCAAACAGTTTGGCCTTGAACGCCTCAAAGGCTTCATCACGGTCGGAATAGCTCTGGCGGATTGATTGCTCGTTGCGCGCCTGCTCGGCGCCCACGAAAGCCGCGAGTGCCTCCTTGAGGCCGGGCGAAAGCTGGCGGTCGCTCGACAACACCACTTGCGTGACCAGGGCCGGATCGATGTGCTGCGGGCCGGCCAGCATCAGGTGTACGCCACCAGGCAGTGCGTCGAGCAGGCCGAGCAATGCGCGCTCGGCCTCGTGCGGGGCGAGATAGGTGGCGTCAGGCAGGCGCGCGATGATCGGTGCGGCATCGCTGGCCGGTGTTGCCCACGCGGCGGCAATGAAGTGGGCGTGCAGCTTGTCGCTCTCGGCAACGGCACGGAACACGCAGCCGATCCAGGCGCCGTCGATCCAGCGGCTGGTGAGGCGGGGCACGGCCTCGGCGATGAAGCGGGCTTGAATGGCACGGTCCATCAGTCGGCAATGCCCTCAAGAACCTTGGTACAAGCCATTCTTGCAGGCATGCTACGAAAATCCATGGTGTAAGCGGTGTGGCGCGGCGCAGCCAGAAGAGTCATGACACGACGGGATCCACGATACGGCGATCACACTTCCGGTGGCACCGTGCGCGGGCGGCGCTCGGCATCTGTCGCCACGAAAGTGAGCGTGGCCTCGGTGATCTTCACGGTCTCGAGCACGGCAGGGTTGCGCTGCGCGTAGACCTCGACATCAGTGGTGATCGAGGTGCGGCCGACCTTGACCACCTTGGCGTAAAACAGCACCACATCACCGATCAGCACCGGTTGCTTGAAGGTGAAGGCATTGACGGCGACGGTGGCGACACGCCCGCGCGCACGCCGCGCCGCGATGACGCCACCGGCAATGTCAACCTGGCTCATCAGCCAGCCACCGAATATGTCGCCATGCTGGTTGGCGTCGGACGGCATCGGTACCACCGAGAGAATCGGTGTCGAGCCCTGCGGCAGCGTCGCCGTCTCCGTTGTCATTTTTTGACCCACTGCCCCTGCGGATTCTGCACCTGCCAGCCAGGGGCAGCCTTGTCGATCCAGCGCAGCGCGAAGGTATTGCGAATCTCGCCTTCCCACTCCGGCTTGCCGTTGGCGCGTGCGATTTCGCGGTAAAGCGCGGTGCGATCATTGTTCTCGGCGCCGACCAGGCCGCTGACTGCGGCACGCTGCGGCAACGGCACCGCGTTGGCGTCGCGCAGGGCTACCGTGCCGTCGCGCTCAATACCGACGGCGCCGCTCACGTAGTGTGGTGCGAGCTGCGCGTGGCGCGCTGCCATCGCCTGCTTCAAGCCATTGATGGCGGGCGTGTTGATTTCTAGATTGGCTTGCGCCCAGGCCGCCAGCGGCGCATGGGCCAACAGCAGCGCGAGCACAAGCTGAAGCTGCGCAGAGAAAAGTTGTTTGGTCATGGTCACACCCTATTTCGCCTCAGCCGGTTTGGCCGGTACTGCATCCTTGCGCAACTGGTAGACCTCTTCAATGATGCGGTCGGCCGCCTTCTCGGCGGCCGCTGCCGGAAAATAAATGTTGATGGTGACGCAGCCCGCCACCGCAAATCCCAACGCGGCGATTGAAACGGTCAGCGCAATTGGCGCGAAGGCCGCACGCCGGGGCCATGCCGGCGCTGCGAACGCGGACCGGGAGTTGGCAGATGCCGCTGGAAGTTTCATGGAATGCGCCTGGTTGGGATCGATGCGCAGTGAAGCGTGGCATCTCATTGAAACACCGGACGGGAATTGCCGTCGATGACTGCCTTGATTCTATCGAGCAATTCCTGCCAGCCGACGAATCGATTGTAACCAACCACATTGACCGCGGGCAGACCACCGCCCTTGATGAGCGTGAAACTGCCGCTCGCGGATTCTGCGCCCGGCGGGAGCGGTGTGCCGTCACCCATCAGACACACGCCATTGCGCAGGCGGCACGACAGGCCGATGCGGTCGTAACCAAACGTTTCAAAAAAACCGAGAAAGCTGCGCTGGATCGCCGCCCCGGCACCCGCACCGCCGATGGACGAGATGTTTTGCACCGCGCGCTGGCTGATGCGTTTTGCAAACGTGCCTTCGCTGGTGGCGACGCGCGCGTCCATGCTCACCGGCTGCCAGTTTTCCATGACCAATCCTTCCACATCGACATCAACGAAACCACTGATGCTGCCGAACTTCACTGCACCCGTCATCTCTTCGAGATTGAGGCGTTTCAGATGCAGATTGGCAGTGAGCTGCGGTGTACGCCCGAACGGATTCTCCAGGCGGATCGCCTCCACACTGGCGTCACCGCCAAACAGCTTGAAGAGCAACGCACCCTCTACCGCCAGAGTTGACGCGTGGTACTGCACGCGCGGCAGCACGAACGCAAGCTGCCCGCCGAGCGAGTGCCAGCCCAGTGCGGCGGTGAGCCGTTCCATCGATACCGGCGTGAGTGCGCCCTGCAACCGGAAGGCATCGCGGCCGATTTCAATATCGGAGAGGCCAATAAAGCCATCGAGCAGCGGCACCACGAGTGAGGGAATATGCAGCCGCCCGTCGCGGGTTTCGCCGTTTGTGCTCACTGGGCCGAAGGCGAGATCGCGCACCCGCAGTGCGGCAAGGCTAAAAGTGAAGGGCTGCGCCGCAGCGGATGCGTGCGTCCACTGCAGGTTGACACGCTCAAGTGCGAGGCCACGCTGCGGAGCATTGACGCTGGCATCGGTGAGCCTGAAAGTCGCCTCGGCAATCCCGCCATTGGCGCCGCGCAGCGACACATCGGCCCTGCCCGCGAGCGCAAGGTCGCCCAGCGCCTGCTGATCTAGCCAGGTCTGCGGCAACAGTGCGCGCAAGCCTGCGAGTTGCAGGTCACGTGCGCGCAGGGCGAAGCGGCCCGGCGGTGGGTCCTGCACTGGCGGCGAACCGGTACTCGTGGGGCCAACTGCAGGTTGACCAAGCTCGAATTCGATGCTGCCTGCAAGTTGCCCGATGCCATGCCAGTCGAGATCGGCTTGTTCCACCGCTACACGGCCAGCCGCCTGCGTGCCGCGTGCGCTGAGCCGATGACCGGGCCCGCCGCTCTCAAGCGCGACGTAGAGCGGGTCCCAAAACACGGCGCCCTGATCCCATTGCAGCGCTGTCTGCCAGTTCCACAGGGTGCCGGCGCGTGTGGCTGCTAGCGTGATGCGCCCTTGCAGTTTTTCAGCGGCACGCAAGCCGCTAGCATCGGCGAACGCCGTGTCACGGATACGCAGATCGGCATCAATGCGCGTCGCGCCATAGCGCAACGTGCCGGAGATCCTGCCTGCGGTCGGGCGAATCGATTCGGCCGCGGCTCCGGCACGGGCCGGCAACAGCGGCACAATGCGTGCGAGTGACGCATTGACAAGATTCACGCGCCACTCTCCGCCTGCGATGTCGAGTTGCCACAGCTCGTCTTGCTCCGGCCTGATGGACAGACGCAAGGCCTGGTGCACCAGGTCGTAACTGAAACTGAGCGGCCAGCGCTCAAGCCCCTGCAGATGGCCGTCGTCGCATTGGAGGCGGCGGTTCTCGAAGCTAAAGCGGCCGCAAGTGATCGACAGGTCGCCAAAGTCGCGTCCTTGCGCATTCAATCGCTTGAGCTCAAGTTTGGCGCCGCCACCGACGGCAAGAGTGAGTTGCGCTTTGCCGGCGCTCCAGCGGGAGCCGCTCACGGCATCCAGATCAAGCCGCAGCGACTGTGCCTGGCTCAGCGCAGCAGACAGACCCAAGAGCGCTGTCAGCGCCGCGCGTGCCACGCGCGGCCAGGCCTGCGAAGCGCCCCACATGAACGCAGCGTGCCGGTCCAGGATGTCAATCCAGTCACGAAGCCCGCGGGCGATGCCGTTTGCCATCGCCATTGGACCCGCTAGCGGCCCGGCTGTTCCGGCAGTTTGCGAATCGCCTCGGCGTTGCTCCATGAGAAGCACTTGTCTGCCGCATCGCGCCAGGGCAGCCATTCGTAGGCCGTGTGCTCGGTGAGCAGCGGCACCACGGGTTGCGGAATCGTCAGGCCCCATACATGCTCGGTGTTGTGGGTCACGCCCGGACCGTAGCGGCTGACCCAGCGTTGGTAGATTTCAAACCGGTTGGTGCAATGCCAATCGGTAAGACCATGGCCGGGGCGCGTTGCGTCAATGCCGGTTTCTTCGCGCACTTCGCGCAGCGCCGTGTCGCGCAAGGGCTCGTCGACATGGTCAACGCTGCCGGTGACGCTTTGCCAAAAACCCGGCGCGCTGCTGCGCTCGAGCACCAGGACCTGCAAGTCCGGGGTGTGGATCACCACCAGCACCGAAACGGGAATTTTGAATGGTCCGTTGGGCGCTGTCACGGTGTCCGCTCGGTCAGCGTGGAAACGGAAGGTCTGACGGGGGCGCAAGCTTTGCCCGCGGCATCGCTCTACGGTATTGCGGCGCTGCCACACCAGTCGGCGTGCGCTGCGTGCGGCAGCGCCTAGGCATCGGCCGCGGCGCCACGCAACAGGAGCAGACTGATCATTGCCGCGTTGGACAGCAGCTCGTGCGTCTTGCGGTAGCTCTCCGAGGCGTAGTTGTCCAGAGCGCCGTCGTAGTCGGGGAACTCGATCAAGGTGAGTAACGGCGGCGTCCAGTTGCCGGCGATGGTACGGCTGCGGTCAGACCAGGCCAGATGCCGGCCCTGATAGCTGTGGACGGCGTCGTTGATGGCTTGCGAGAGCTCCTGGAAGCGCGCGCGATTGACCACATGGCTGTCAGCCACTGCATAGGCGGGCGTGCTGCTGCCACCCGCATGACGTGCCACCTTGATGCCGTTGACCAGCACCATGTCCACCATGGCGCAGTTGTGGCTGAGGTCAAAGGCCTGGCGAAAATCGTCCGAAGCATGAAACGCTTCGGCAGCATCCTCACTGACAAACTCGGCGATCATCATGTGCGACGGGTTCCAATCACCCTCGATGGCGCGCGGTTGCTGATCATGGGCGAGAAAGCGACCGCCGTGAGCCAGCACCGCTGCACTGATGGCGTTGAGATAGGCCTGGTATTTGGCCTCGTTGATGACGCGCGTGTCCGCGATCAGAAATACCGGGGCGGACATGATTGTGATCTGGCGTGATTCTGCACGATTGACTCCGTCGGCTCGATAGGCTCAGTTGATGGCGTTCGCTCAGGGCGCGCAGCCGGCTCAGGCCGCCTGCGTATTGCGCAAGCGGATATGCAGCTCGCGTAACTGCTTTTCGTCCACCACTGACGGCGCTTGCGTCAGCAGGCACTGCGCGCGCTGTGTCTTGGGGAAGGCAATCACATCGCGAATCGATTCGGCGCCGGTCATCATGGCAACGATGCGGTCAAGTCCGAAGGCGATGCCGCCATGCGGGGGCGCGCCGTATTGGAGCGCGTCGAGCAGGAAGCCGAATTTGAGTTGGGCTTCTTCGGCACCGATGTTGAGCGCGCGGAACACTTTGCTTTGCACCGCCTCGCGATGGATTCGCACCGAGCCACCGCCCATCTCCCAACCATTGAGGACCAGGTCGTAGGCCTTGGCGGTCGCTTTGCCGGGGTCGGTATCGAGGTAGTCTTCGTGCCCGTCCTTCGGGCTGGTGAAGGGGTGGTGCATGGCGTTCCAGCGCTTGGCTTCGTCGTCGTATTCGAACATCGGGAAATCGACGACCCAAAGCGGACGCCACTTGTCGCCCGAGAGATGGCCCTTGTCATGGCCGACCTTGACACGCAACGCGCCGATGGCGTCATTCACGACTTTCGCCTTGTCAGCGCCGAAGAAAACGAGGTCGCCGTTTTTGGCGCCGGTGCGCTCGACAATCGCCTTGAGCGACTCTGGAGACAGGTTCTTCACGATCGGCGATTGCAGGCCGGTCTCATTGAGTTGCGTCACATCGTTGATCTTGATGTAGGCGAGGCCTTTGGCGCCGTAAATCTTGACGAACTCGGTGTAGGCATCGATCTCGCTGCGCGAGATGCTCTTGTCGCCCGACCCGCCGCCCGGCACCAGCATGCCGACCACGCGCCCATTCGGGTTGTTGGCCGGGCCGCTAAAGACCTTGAACGCAACCCCTTTCATCACGTCGGTGAGCTCGGACAATTTCAGAGTGACGCGCAGGTCCGGCTTGTCGGAGCCGTAGAGCGCCATCGCTTCGGAAAAAGCCATCACGGGGAACTGTGCGGGCAGGTCGGCGTTGATCGACGACTTGAACACGCTGCGGATCATGCCTTCGAAAATGTCGCGAATCTCGCCTTCAGTGAGGAACGATGTTTCGCAGTCGATCTGGGTGAACTCGGGCTGACGGTCGGCGCGCAGGTCCTCGTCACGAAAACACTTGGTGATCTGGTAGTAGCGGTCAAAGCCGGACACCATCAGCATCTGCTTGAACAGTTGTGGCGACTGCGGCAACGCGAAAAACATGCCGTCGTGGACGCGCGACGGGACCAGATAGTCACGCGCACCCTCCGGGGTGGACTTGGTGAGCATGGGCGTCTCGATGTCAACAAACCCCAGTTGATCAAGATAGTTGCGCACTGCAAGTGCCACCTTGTAGCGCAGCATCAGGTTCTTTTGCATCTGCGGACGGCGCAGATCAATCACCCGATGCTCGAGGCGCACGTTCTCATTGATGTTTTCGTCGTCGATCTGAAACGGCGGGGTGACGGCGGCGTTGAGCACTTCGAGCTCGTGGCACACCACTTCAATCTCGCCGCTGCGGATTTTCGGATTGACCAGATTGGGCTCGCGACGGATCACGCGGCCCACCACCTTGATCACATACTCGCCGCGAATCCTTTCGGCATTGGCGAACATCTCGGCGCGGCCGGGGTTGCACACCACCTGCACGACGCCTTCGCGGTCGCGCAGGTCGATGAAGATCACGCCGCCGTGGTCGCGCCGGGTGTTGACCCAGCCATTGAGCGTAACGGTTTGGTCAAGGTGTTTGGCGCTGATCAGGCCGCAGTATTCGGTACGCATGATGTGCTTCGTTCGGGTTGCTCGGTTTTCGTGGGGCAGAACACACGTTCCGCCAGAGTTTGCGCACCACTACTACTGCGGTGACGGCGCGCTTGGTGAATTGAAAGGGTTGCGTCAGAGCGGCGGATATTTCGCGCCGTTGCCGTTCTTGACTGCGGCACCGTTGGGTGCAACCACGCCCATTGACACGATGTACTTGAGTGCGGCGTCAACACTCATGTCGAGCTCGATCACATCCGTGCGCGGCAGCATGAGGAAAAATCCGGACGTCGGGTTGGGCGTGGTGGGCACATAAATGCTGACGTGGTCGCCGGGCAAATGTTCGGCGACGCCGGCGCCGGGCGCGCCGGTCAAAAACGCAATCGTCCAGGCACCCTTGCGTGGATATTCCACCAGTACCGCCTTGCGAAATGCCTGGCCATTGGGCGACAGAATCGTATCTGACACCTGCTTGACCGACGAATAGATCGACCGCACGATCGGAATGCGGTTGAGCAACAGCTCCCACCACACCACCAGGCGCTCGCCGATAAAGTTCGCGGCCAGCACGCCGGTGATGAACACCAGCAACAGCGCCATCATCAGACCGAGGCC
>JANLTL010000472.1:0-1858 GCA_031362905.1 Burkholderiales bacterium
GTTCGGCACAACCTGGTACTGGCGCCTGAACCTGCCTGGCGTGAAGGAGTTTGTGGCAGCCTATCAGAAGCAGTTTCCGGGTATGGCGATTCGGGTCCCGGGCAACGTCTACCACAACGCTTACATGTCAACCCGCGAGCTGCTGCGCTGCGTCGAGGAAGCCGGCTCCACCAACAACATCGCCGTGATCAAGAAGCTGGAAGGCCGCAAGATGTCGGCGCTGGATCGCATGCAGCACTTCGATGCATGGATGGACCCGGTGACCCACCAGTGCCAGCAGACCATTTACATGGCGAGCTACAACGATAAGCCGACCGAGAAGGACGATATTTTCCGCATCCTGACCCAGGTCGAACCCAAGGATGTGATCGACAAGGACGCGGCCGGCGCCTGCAAGCTCGAGACTTACGAAGCGACACCGAGCTACGAAGTTTAAAGAGACACTCCGGTAGGGGTGACAGCGCGACCCCGATGCGGTACACGGATCGGGGTCGTAGCGCTTTTCACCCGCCTTTCACCCGCTTTTCACCCGCCTTTCACCCGCTCGTCACCACCATGGATTTTCTGATCAACCTGTTGCCGCACCTGGTCAACGGCGTCTCGCTGGGACTGTTGTTTGCCCTGATCGCGCTGGGCTTCATGCTGATCGTCGGGGTGATGGAGACCATCAACCTGGCGCACGGCTCGCTGTTTGCGCTCGGCATGTATTTCGCGCTGTTCATCGTTACACCACAGCTGGGCTGGTTCCCGGGACTTCAGGCGGCCTACATGGCCTTGCCGGTGACAACCCGTTACCTGCTTGCATTGTTCCTCGCCCCCGTTTTCGTCGGCCTGTTCGGCATGCTGCTCGAACTGTGCATGCGCCGCACCTACGGGCGCGACCCGCTGTATGGCCTGCTGCTCACTTTCGGCGCGGCGCTGGTGATCGAGGAAGTGATCCGCGTGGTGTGGGGTTCGACCGAAAAACAGTTGCCCCTGCCGCAGGCGATTTCGGGCGCGTTTCTGATCGGCGACCTGATCTATTCGACCTACCGCTTCTATGCGTCCGGTTTCGCCATCGTGATGATCGGCCTGCTCTGGGCCTTGCTGGAGAAGACGCCGTATGGCGCGATCATCAAGGCCGGTGCGCATGACAGCGAGATGGTGCGCGCATTGGGAATCAACCTGTCGCGCTTGCGGCTGTTCGTGTTTGCACTGGGCGTTGCACTGGCCGCGATTGCCGGCGTGGTGATGGCGCCGATCTGGGGCATTCGCCCGCAGGTAGGGGTCGATGCGGTGGTGCCGGCGTTCCTGATCATCGTGATGGGTGGCGTCGGCTCGCTGTGGGGCGCGGTGATTGCCGGGTTGATGGTTGGCATGGTGGTCGGCCTCACGGGGGCATATGCGTCGGAGTGGTCGCTGATGTCGATGTACCTGCTGTTCATCGCGGTGGTGACGTTTCGTTCGCGCGGACTGTTCGGCAAGAAGAGCGTGCTCGATGTGTGATGCCGGAAAATAAGGCGATGCCGACGCCGTAAACTGCTCAAGGACATTCCGGTCGGGCGTTTTTGCGAACCGGAAGAATTTGCCCACGTGGTGCGCTTCCTCGCGTCGCCGCTGGCGGGTTTCATCACCGGCGAGATCGTCGATCTCAATGGCGGGTTGTTGATGGACTGAGAAAGCAGTGCTGAAAAATTGACGCGCAACCATGGACCCGATCACACCCAACATTGATTTCACCGCCGAGTTGAGCGGCCTGTTCGACCTGGCCGGCAAGGTGGCCTACCTTCCCGGCGGCTACGGCGGCATCGGCGAGGCGATCGCCTGGGGCCTGGCGCAGCGAGGCGCACGGGTGGCGATTGCCGGGCGCGACGGCACC
>JANLTL010000043.1:0-2355 GCA_031362905.1 Burkholderiales bacterium
CCGCGCTACCCACTTTGGCACGGTCGGGAATGGCGATGCCGGCAACATCGAGCGCCTGCGCACTCGAGGCGGCAAGCGCAGCCCCGGCGAAAAGAGTGCAGGTAATCACCTTGCGAAACGGGAAGATCGAAGGCACGAGACACGCTCCTGAAATGGATGCCACAAACCCTTTCTTGCAGCGGGCTGATTATGCCGCGATTTGGCGCAATGCTATGCTTCGCGCCTCGCGCATCCGGCAACCTCAGCAGCGCGCGTTTTCAGCCTTGTTCAACCGCACCTCATCAGGAGATCAGCATGCCCAAAGCCATCCGCTTCCACCAGACCGGCGGTCCCGAAGTCCTCAAGTGGGAAGACGTCACAGTTGGCGAGCCGGCTGCGGGCGAGGCGCGCATCAAGCATCACGCGGTGGGCCTCAACTTCATCGACATCTACTTTCGCACTGGCCTTTATCCCACCCCGCTGCCATCGGGCCTCGGCACCGAGGGCGCAGGGGTGGTCGAGGCAGTTGGCGCGGGCGTCACCCACGTCAAGGCCGGTGACCGGGTCGCTTATGCCGGTGGCCCACAAGGCGCCTACAGCGAAGCGCGGGTGATGCCTGCCGAAAAACTGGTCAAGCTGCCCGACACCATTTCGTTTGAGCAAGGCGCGGCCATGATGCTGCAAGGCATGACGGTGCAATACCTGATCAAAAAGTCCTTCCCGGTCAAATCCGGCGACACCGTGCTCTGGCACGCCGCCGCCGGCGGTGTTGGCCTGATCGCCTGTCAGTGGCTCAAAGCCCTCGGCGTTTCCGTGATCGGCACCGTGTCAAGCGAAGAAAAAGCGGCAATTGCCAAAGCCCATGGCTGCACCCACACCATCGACTACACCAAGGAAGACTTCAGCAAGCGCGCCATCGAACTCAATGGCGGCAAGAGATTCAAGGTCGTGTTTGATTCGATCGGCAAGGACACCTGGGACAAATCGCTCGACTGCCTGCAACCGTTGGGCTACATGATCAGTTTCGGCAATGCCTCAGGCGCGGTACCGCCGCTCAATATCGCGTCCCTGTCAGCCAAAGGCTCGCTCTATTTGCAGCGCCCGACCATGATGACCTACACCGCGACGCGCCCGCTGCTCGAAGAAACCGTCAACGATTTGTTCGAAGCGGTGACCTCGGGCAAGGTGAAGATCGAGATCAACCAGCGCTTCGCGCTAAACGCTGCTGCCGATGCCCAGATTGCACTGGCCGGACGCAAGACGACCGGCTCGACGGTGTTGTTGCCGTAGGAGATCGCCCCGCAGTCGGCGGTACCGATGGCTCGAGACCCGCTCCCATCAAGGGTTACAGGCCATCGCGCCAGGTCAATGACTTCTACCAAGGGTTTGGTGGCAGCGGGATAGCAGAATTTTTTTGTATTCCAGGTTTGGATGTTTCTCTCGGGCGTTTCTCTCGGGCGTTTCTCTCGGGTATTTCGCCTGGATGTTTGTCAGTGAGGAGAACCGGCATCATGCGCAGCGATTCCGCCTTCAAAAGCTTTGCAGATTTTTATCCGTTTTATCTTGGCGAGCACAGCAATCGCACCTGCCGACGCCTGCACTTCGTCGGCACCAGCCTTGCCCTGATTTGCCTCGGGATGCTGGTTGCCACGTTCAACGCGTGGTGGCTGCTCGCAGGTTTGGTGTGCGGCTATGCCTTTGCCTGGGTCGGCCATTTTTTCTTCGAGAAGAACCGGCCCGCCACGTTCAAGTATCCCTTCTATTCGTTCGCAGGCGACTGGGTGATGTACGCACAGCTCTGGTCCGGCAGAATCAAGTTCTAGCGCCTCGATTCACGTTCACCACAAGGCGGGGCTGACCCGCCTTTTTTCATCTTTTGATCCGCATGCAATTCACGCTCCATCAAACCGATGGCCATGCCCGCCGCGGCACCTTGACACTCGGCCATGGCACGATCGAGACGCCGGTGTTCATGCCGGTGGGCACCTATGGCAGCGTCAAGGCAATGTCGCCGGTCGACTTGAACGACGTCGACGCGCAGATTGTCCTTGGCAACACCTTTCACCTGTGGTTGCGCCCAGGGCTCGATGTGATCGGCAAACATGGCGGCCTGCACCGCTTCATGGGCTGGGACCGGCCGCTCCTGACCGACTCAGGCGGGTTCCAGGTCTGGAGCCTGGGCGACCTGCGCAAGATCAGCGAGGAAGGCGTGCGCTTTGCCTCGCCGATCAATGGCGACCGGCTGTTCCTGACGCCCGAGCTGTCGATGCAGATCCAGAACGTGCTCGCCTCCGACGTCGTGATGGTGTTCGACGAATGCACGCCGTATCCGGCCGCGCACGAGGATGCCGCCACTTCGATGGAACTGTCGCTGCG
>JANLTL010000059.1:0-8046 GCA_031362905.1 Burkholderiales bacterium
CGTGCCCCACAGCACGGCCTTTTTGCCGCCTGCGTTCATGGCCACGTTGCCGCCGATGCATGAGGCGTCGGCAGAAGTCGGGTCCACGGCAAACACCAGCCCCTCGGCTTCGGCCGCGTCCATCACGCGGCGCGTCACCACACCGGCGCCACACTCGACCACCGCGTAGTCTTTATCCACGCCCGGCAGGCGGACGTGCTCCACCTTGCCCAAGGCATCGAGCTTCTCGGTATTGATCACCGCAGACCACTTGGTCAGCGGCACCGCACCACCCGTGTACCCCGTGCCGCCCCCGCGCGGAATGATCGTCAGCTTCAGATCAATCAGCTCGCGCACCAGCTCGGCACACTCTTCCTCGGTATCCGGGTTCACCACCACAAACGGATATTCCACGCGCCAGTCGGTCGCATCGGTCACGTGCGACACGCGCGCCATGCCGTCAAAGGCAATGTTGTCGCGGCGGGTCACGCGCGAGAGGCGCTTCAAGCACGCCTTGCGCAAACGCGCCATCTCGTCAAACTCGGCATCGAAATCAGCCACGGCCTTCCTGGCCGCAGCGATCAGCTTCTCCACCTCGCCGCCAGCCTGCGCCACTTCCAGACCATCCTTCTGGTAAGTGCGGCGCCGCTGCTCCATGTCAGTCAGCCGATGCAGCATGGCTTCCACCAGCGCAGCCCGACGCTTCGGGTTATCGAGCAGGTCATCCTGCAGGTAAGGGTTGCGCTGCACCACCCAGATATCGCCCAGCACCTCATACAACATGCGCGCCGAGCGCCCGGTGCGCCGCTCGCCACGCAGCGTAGCCAGAAGTTGCCATACCTCCTCGCCCAACAGCCGAATCACGATCTCGCGATCGGAGAACGAGGTGTAGTTTTAGGGAATCTCGCGCAGCCGAGGGGGCGCCTCAGGCAATGCGGCATCGGGCAACGCCTCGGGGGGCAGGTGCGACAGGTCTGTCATGGGTGGGGCCGGGTGCGGCTCCGGTGGGGCGGAGTTGCGCGCTTGATTTAAGTCAAGATTCTACCGCAGCGCAGCAGGGGAATTGGTCTAAGAGCCTTGGGGGACAAGGGTTTCTGCGCGTCCCTAATTTCGTGAGGCCGCTATCTTTTCTTCGATACTCGAATTACTTCGAATTCATCTCCATGATATGAGTAAAGGTGCGGGCGGCAATCAGTTTTTTGTTTGACCCTTACTGCCAAGCGAAATTGAGTTCCTACTGGATACGTTGTTGTGTCAACCAATTCCCTTGAGCATTCCAAATACATCGAGGTCGGAAATTTCTGTTTGGGCATGGGACGAATATGAACCTGCCCCACATGATTACGCTCTGTCGACACAAAGGACTCAACCAGAATCGGCACGTAGCCCGACCTTGTTTTCATTTTGAATTCTTCAAGCGGATTAGATGCTAGTCGGTGTAGGTCTTCTTCAATCGAATGCGCCACATACCTCGGCGTGATCCTTCTTCCCAAAAACCTTCTAGCACTCTGCTATTCAAACTTCGATGCAATGTGGCGCGGCCTTTGAGTGTCGTGCAAGTCAAATAGTAGTGACCTTGGCCCAATGGTTGGTCACTAGCGCTTCTTACGCCGCCTTGCCAAAAGACGTGCTGTCCATAATCTTCATACTTCACCGTGAGCTTCGCACCCCGCTCCGCGAATTCAACAATGCACTCGATCCGCTCTGTGGCTATACCTTCATCGTAAAAGATCACATCCATTTCAGAGTAGCGAAAGAGCATAGCTAATTCCTCTTTAGCGAAATCGTTATGCTGCTAATTTATAGCGCTGCACCAACACATCCGCCGGAACCTTCAAACCTTCGGCAAGGCTGCGGATCATTTCCAACGACAACGGTCGCACGCGATTGAGCACTTCGGCCACGCGTGCGCGCGAGCCGATGAAGGGCTCCAGGTCCTTGCGCACCAGGCCGCGCGATTCCATCACGTAGTGAAGAAAGTTGATCGGGTCAGGATCGGGGATCGGGAAGTGTTCCTGCTCGTAGCGCTCGACCAGCAAGGCGAGCACTTCCAGACGGTCTGACTCGGGCGTGCCGTCTTTTGCGTTCCAGAGCGCTTCAATTTCCTTGAGCGCTGCCTGGTGTTCCTTTTTGTTGCGGATCGGTTTGAGTTCCATGTTCATTCCTCACACTGTTGCTGCGTCAACCTTGTCGTACTCGCGATGCGTGCCGATGAAGCGCACATACATGATCTGGCTCCGGTATCGCATTGCCACGATCAGGCGGTAGTCGTTGCCCTTGATGTTGAACACCACGCGGTCGCCGGCTACAAAACTGGCGTTGCGATGCGCTTGCTTGACCTCGGCAGGGCTTTTCCACATCGCGCGGCTGGCTTCGGCATACCAACTCTCAAGAGGCACTTGAGCCGGTGGATGCCTGCGCCAGAATTCGCGCAGTGTGGAAAGGGCGATGACGCGCATGGAGTATCGTAGCACGCTCCCTAATTGGGAGCAAGTGGTGAGAGCGGAAGTCTTTGGCTAACTCAGGATTTCGCCGGTACCCAAATCTCCACCCCACCCCACCCAACCCCGTCCGCTCGTCAAACTCCTCGCCATAGCGCTCGAAGTCCGGCGCGTCGAGCGCTTAGATGCCTTCGTCACGTGCAAGCTGCGGCAGCCACTTGTTCCAGAGCGTGTACCAGGTGCGGCGAATCTCGGAGATGTGCTGGCGGTGGGTGAAAACGGCGTAGCGTTGCGCGGCGACGCGCAGGCGGGTGAAGGCGGCCGGCACGTTGGAGAAGTCCGCCACTTCCACTCCTGTCATGTAGTCGGCGTTGCCGGCGTCGTCGCCGTTGAAAAGCACGCCGTAGGCGACGCGGCCGATCTAGGGGGATTGGGGGTGCCTCGCGGTGATGCCTGAATACCCCCGGCGGGAGCAGCTCTCTGATTGATTCCCGCCAAGATCGTTGGTGGAGGTGGCTATCGGCGGGTTGGAGTGGTCGGCTATCGCGGCCCAAGAAACCGGTCGCCATTGAAATGCATCATGTGGTCTGGTTTATCCGCGAGCCACACCTCGGTTTCCCAGGCGACATCCGCAACGTGCTTTTTGAATTCGGCGACGTCAGCAAAGGCTGACACGTAGACGAGGCCTGCGGTGCAGGCTTTGAGAATCTTGCTCAGTTCAGCCACGCGCTTGGGTGACATGGGGCCGTGCGATGTGACGGCTTCGATCAGGAACAGCCAGTTGCGCTTGCGGTCGAGCAGCACGACGTCGGGCATTTTGTCGTGCTGGTTGATCGGCAGGCCGATAGCTTTCATTTCGGCTTCGTAGATAACAAGGTCTTTTTGCGCAGTGTCGCCGAGATAGAGCAGCGTTGCGCCGGGGGCGAATCTTGGGGCGAACTCCATGACGATGGCGGCTTGCACTTCATTGTGTTTGCCGGGTGAGAGCAGGAGCTTGCGGCCATCGGGGAGGGTGACGGGGACTTGCTTCAAGTCGCGGGCGGCGCTGTATTTTTCGTGCAGCGATCCGGCAGTCTTGAGAAATGCATCGCGTGCTGCCGGCCATTTCTTGGTGCCGTAGGTGGTGATGGCTTGCCACGCTTCTTCAGTGAGCTTGTAGTGATTGAGGCTGGAGTTGGTTGCGAGACCGGGGGCGTTCGGGTTATAGAGGCAGATGCCGGCTTGGACGAATTGATGCAGGACTTGGCGTCTGAAGGACTCGCGCGAGTTTTCGGCATACGGGTTTCCGAGCACGCCGCCTACGTAGTCCATGATGCCTTTGCGAATGGTGTGGCTGTCGCGCGTGGCTTTGTTCCACGCCACTTTGTCGCTGACGCGCGCGAGGGCCATCAGTGTGAGGCCCGAAATCTTGTTGGCTTGTTTGGGCGGCATGCCCAGTTCGAGCAGGATGGCCCTGGCTTCGGCGAGGCGGTCAGGCAATCTCGCGCTCCCGGCTGCCGGTCAATCGCTCCACCATTTCGTCAAGCTCCGCCAGCGTGTTGCTGTGCATGGCTTCTCTGCCGATGGCGTGAATCGCTTCCAGTGGCGGCAGCGGCATGGCGCGAATTTCCGTGGCGCTGACCTGCGTGTTGCCGTTGGTGGAGCGAAACCAGGCATCAATCAAATGGCTGTTGAGCAAGGCGGCGAGGCCGTAGATCTCTTCGGCCGTTAGCGTGCCTTTGGGCTTGTGGATGTAGTTGAGATGGTTTTCGAGGCCGACGCGGGCGAAGGGCAGGTCTTCGCCAAGGATCGGCGCGACCATCAGGCGGCGCGCCTGCTCTTTGGGGGAGAAGCGGCGCATCAGCACGTAATTTTTATTGGGCAGCACGATGGCGGCGCTGTCCGCGCAGTCGCGCAGGTATTGCGCCTTGCGGGTGGCGGCGGGCCAGGTGGTGAGCATGCATTGAACGTTTTGCATCCACAGCAGCGGGATGGCATCTGGTTTGGATTCGTTGAGGATGACTTCGGTGGCGCGGAACGGGACCACCGGCCCGGTGGAAATGTCCCAACCGTAGCGGTGCAGGTTGCCGCTCCAGTGGCGCAGGCGCTTGAATACAGCGACCTCCTCGTTGGTTGAGGGGATGCACAGCACTTTGTCTTTGGAGTGGATGTCGAGCACTTCGTCGAGCGGCAGACGGAATACTTCGGGCTTTGATAAATCTGACAGGCCTTGGCTGGTGGTGACGGTGAATTCGGGTTGATCTACGGCACTGGTCTTGTTCCAGCCGGGGTGTTTGGCGGCGACGAAGATGACGTTTTCTTGCAGCACTTCGTCTTCGGCGAAGGCGTCTTGCCGCGAGTGGAAGACGTGGACTGACTCGGGGCGCACTTCGGCGAAGAAGCGCTCGCGAAACAGGCGGAAATATTGGCCGCTGGCGAATGAGCGCGGCACGATGAAGGCGAGGCGTCCGCCGGGTGCGAGCGTTGCCGCGCCGATGGCCATGAAGAAGCCGTAGATATTGGGTTGCCCATGGACGACGGACGCGCATGCGACGGCCTGCGGGGCGTCTTTGGCGAGTTTGAAATAGGGCGGATTGGAAATGATGAGGTCGTACTGCTCGCCGTTGCCATTCAATCCGTTGCCAAACAGTCCAGCGCTGAGCGCATGCGCATTGGTCAGCACGTAGTCATCGAACCTCAACACCGTGATCAGTGCGATATTTTTATTGGCAAGCCACGCGCCGAGAGCGGGCAATACTTCGTTGAGCGCAGCTTCAAAGGCGCGGTCAACCTCAAACAGTGTCAACTCAATCGTGGATGGCGGGTTGTCGCATGCCGCGAGAGCTTCACAGACGGCGCATGCAAGGATGCCTGCGCCGACTGCCGGCTCCAGCACTCTTACCGTCGTGCCAAAGCCGTCCGCGACCAGACGCTCTGCGGTGAGCCGCGCAATAGCGGCTGGCGTCATGAACTGTCCCAAGTTTTTTTGCGTTGCCTTTCCGGCGGCGTCAGTGACACTGCGGCCGAGACTGCTGGCAATTTCTGTTGGGGTCATGGCTGCATTCTAGCCGCGTATCGTGGAATAGTGGTGACTGGTTATGGATACAGTATAGCGCTGCGTTCTGCTCAGAATGTTCTGCGGAGCGTGGCGGATTCTGGATAGGTCTATTTGTTGAAACCCTTGGTGGAAGCTGGTTTCAGGGCAACGTGTGGCCGCAGCCGTTGGTGGGAGCGGATCTCAGAGATTTCATTTATCTTGAATGCTATATCCAAATCAGCATAGTTACGTAAATGAAGCCAATCATGTTTCGTGTTGTGTACACGGCGCGCCTGGCCGAAGCGGTTTATGTGCTGCATGCGTTCCTCCAGAAGAAGACGCAGGCCACGGCCAAGCGGGACATTGATCTTGCTGCCGAACGTTTCAAGGAGTTGATGAAAGGTCGATCATGAGCAAAGCCAAGACTGAGACTTACGCCAGTGTGTGGGATGCGCTTGCCGATACGCCTGAGCAGGCCGCCAATCTGCGCGCGCGCGCCGAGTTGATGCAGCAGATCGCCGCCATCGTGAATGACAAGGAGTGGACGCAGGCCGAGGCGGCCAAGCGTTGCGGGGTGACGCAGCCGGGCATCAACGATCTGTTGCGCGGCCGGGTGTCGCGCTTTTCGCTTGATGCGCTGGTGAATATCGCGACGGCGATTGGCCGACGCGTGCATGTGGAGTTGGAGGCGGCCTGAGTCGGTTACCGCCCAAGCGCCATTCCTACGCCGCCGGCGCCTCAACCCGGCTCTTCCAGCCGCGCCGGCCTTCCTCGACGATGATCTGCTCGTTCAACAGGCGCTCCACGGTGTTGAGCCGCTCCATCACGCGGCCGATGCCGGCGTTGCCGTCTTCCCTGGCGATCCAGAGCATGCGCAGGTTGCGGTCGGCCCACACCGGCACGTTGCCGCGCTTTTCCCACAGGGCGACGGTTTGCTCGTTGTTGCCGAGCAGGCGGGCGAGGTTCTTTTGCGAGAGGCGCAGGCCGAGGCGCACGTAGCGGAATTCGCTGCCGGTGAGCCGGCCACGCTTCTTGGTCAGCGCCGAACACACCGCACGTGAGAGGCCTTCAACGTCTTCGATGACGAGGCCCTTGCCATAGGCGGTGCGTGCTTCACGATAGCCGTTCTCCAGCCATACATTGCGCAGCCCGGCATCGTTGTAGCGGATCATGAGGAGGCTTCGGCGGTCTTGCGAATCCGCGCTTCGAGCTGGCTGGTCGAGAGTCTGAATACCGACATTAGGCACCTATAAAAATTATAGGTCATCGACAACGCGGGCGCCAGCGAAATCAGCTGTCGCCTTTGGTATTTGACCGGCTCAGCCCTTCACCGGTATCTAATCCGCCCAACCCGGTCCGCCCGGCAAACTCTTCGCCATAGCACTCGAAGTTGGATTGCTCCATGCAATAACTTGGGTCAATCGTTACGCTTGACGTAACGAAGAATCGGCGTTACGCTACGCGTCATGATCGTCAGCTACCGCGACAAGCGCACCCGCGAGTTTGCAGAGGGGAAACGGGTGAAGGCTTTCGAGGGCTTCGGTCGCAAGGCCGAGATGAAGCTTGACCAGCTTGATGCCGCCACTTCACTGCGTGATCTGGATCTGCCTGGTAATCGCCTTGAAGGTTTGAAGGGCGATCGCAAGGGCCAATTTAGCATCCGCATCAACGACCAGTGGCGCATTTGCTTTGAATGGCCGGCTGGCTCACCGGGCCCGGTGCATGTCGAGATCGTTGATTATCACTAGAGGAATTCCCATGGCACGTACCGCAATTCACCCCGGCGAACACCTCGCCGAACAGCTTGAAGAGTTGGGCATGAGCGCAGCCGAGCTGGGCCGTCAGTTGAATGTGCCGACCAACCGCATCACCGCCATCATCAATGGCCAGCGTGTGATCACGGGGGATACCGCGTTGAGGCTGGGGCATTTCTTCGGCAACAGCGCGCAGTTCTGGCTGAACCTGCAGGCGATCTACGACCTGCGGATCGCCGAGAGCAAGGCCGGCAAGGTGATCGGCAAGCTGCCCACGCTGGAGAGCCGGGTCAAGTCTTCAAGGCTTGCGGGGATGGCGGCCTGAGCGGGTCTCACCCTTCACCGGTATCCAAATCTCCAACCCGCCCAACCCGGTCCGCCCGTCAAAATCCTCGCCGCTTTGTCCAACTGAGGCGCTCGAAGTCCGGCGCATCGAGCGCTTCAATTTCCTTGAGCGCGGCCTGATGATCCTTCTTGATACGGATCAGTTTGAGTGGTCTGTTCATCGCCAAAATTGATCAGGCCGCACGCCGCCTGGCGCTGAGCGGAACGAACTCGATCCTGAGCTGGCAACCCACCGCCTCAGCGTATTTTTTGAGCGAAGCGACTGAGGGCACGTGGCGCCCGGCGGCTTCGAGGCGCGATATGGCGCTCTTGGTGGTACCCATGCTGACGGCAACGGCTTCCTGGGTCAGCCCCGCACGCGTTCTTGCCGACAACATCTCCTGCGCCAGCGCGTATTCGACTTCCAACGCGTTATAGGCCGCGGTGAAGCCACGGCGCTTCGACGCTTTTTCGAGAAACGCCTTGTGGTCGTGCGGCACCGGTTCGTATTTGAGTTCAGCCATGTTCGATT
>JANLTL010000118.1:0-1861 GCA_031362905.1 Burkholderiales bacterium
GCGCACGATCAGCGTGTCCCAAGGTTGCCACCATTACGTCCGCATAGCTTTCAAACCGGGATTCCTGACTCTGGCCCATGACCAACCTCCTAAATCACTTGAAGAAGTCGTCATAATGCCTTATTATTTAACACAGTACAACTACATGACACAGAAAGATGCTGGCGGGAGGGTGTGATTGAAAACGCGCCTTGACGGGAGATGGGCGCGGATTGATCAGGGCAATCCACGCGTTGGTGTCAGGCAGCCACATCAGTCAAGCGGCGTACGAACTTCGGCAACACCCTGCGGTGCGCGCACGAGTGGCTCGCCGTGCCACGCACCGGCGATTTGCTCGAACAGACCGGCAGGCCATGCTGAGCCGCCAGGAAGGGCGCTGTTGGCAGGCGCTGCGTCCACTGGCATGACGACTACCTCGACCAGCCGATGGTGGAATGACGGCGGCAAATCGACCGTGATGGAAGCTTGCGCGTCGGGAATTATTTTGCGAATGGCTTCCATGATTAATTTCTCCAGCGACTATCGGTGCGCGAATTGAACCGACACCGCATTATCGTTAAAACGATGGGCAAAGGGTGGATATTGGTCTTGACGGTTTTCCGTCAAGCGTCGGGCAGCAAATTGAGTCTGGCCCGATGCGATGGCTGGATGGCTGAAAAATGGCGGCGGTCAACGGTAGCCAGGTCCGCCAATTTAAGACGCTCGCACATCGCGACATTGACCGCATCGACAAAACCGATGTTCATCCGCATGTGCTGTTTCATCAGCACGCATGCGCGCGTGTAGTCCGCCGGTAGCAGTTTTTCGATTTTGAATTCACCTTGACACGGCGATGTCCCGCCCGCAGTTGAAGGTTGGGCCGGTGGTAGAAATGATTATGCGGCCTTTTTCAATGGGACAGAAGCAGGCCGCATTTGGCAAACGAGCGCAGGGATTTGCTCGTAGCCACGCAGGCGTTTGAACGACTTTTCGGCTTCCAGGAAACCAGCCGCTACCCAGCGCATCGCCATGCTGACATCGCGGTAGCGGGTCACGCGGCCACTGACACGGCGCACCGCGGAATTGGGCGACTCGATGATATTGGTCGTCGCCAGACAGCGCGCCAGTTCGCCAGTCACCCCCAGCTTGTTGATGGTGAACATCTCTTCGAGTCCTTCGAGCAGACTCGCGGCTGCGTCCGGGTATTTGGGCTTCAGATGCACGGCATGGGTCTTGAGCTTGTCGATGCCGGCCTTGGCGTCGCCCTTGAGCGCCTGCGTCATCACCCAGCGGGTCTGCGCCGCCTTGTCCTTGGGCAGGCGCTCGGTGACGTTGCGCATCTTGTGAATCCGGCAGCGCTGGATATGGGCGGCTTCACCGCACTTCTGTTCAATCGCCGCACGCAAGGCTTTCGAGCCATCAATCACCCACAGACGCGGCACGTTCAGGTCAACTCCTCGATCAGCCAGGGAAGCGAGCAAGTCCTTGACCACCTTGGCGTTCTCGCTTGAACCGGAAGCAATGCCCAGCAGGCGTTTGACACCAGCCGCATCAACCCCGACCGCAGCGATGATGTGATGCTTGGCGACGATGATGCCGTCAACGTAGATCGCCACCAGATCGGAGTCCTTGAAGTCCCGGCTCATCAACTGCCCCAGCGCCTGGGCGCTGTCCTTGATGAAGTGGCGCGATACCGAGCTGCGGGCGATGCCCATTTCGTCGGCGCTGCGGTACATCACCCTGGTGTACTTGCGGGTGCTGACCCCGCAGGCGAGGATGTCGGCGATGCGGTGCGATAGCGCGGCGTCACCGGCCATGGCGGCATAGCCGGGCAAGGCGACTTCGCCCTGCGCGCTGCGCAGGCGCGGACGGATCACTTTGA
>JANLTL010000495.1:0-2289 GCA_031362905.1 Burkholderiales bacterium
GCCGGCGCCGCTGGCGCCGCTAGCCCAGCCAGGGGATAAGTCAAACACGCGCATAGTGGGGTCAGGGGTTCTCGGGGCCGATGTTCAGGGTTTGCTCCTGATTGAGCGGCAGGTAGAGCAGTGTCATCACCGGCGGCTGGATCGCCGCGATGCGGTAGGTGCCTTCAAGCGTGGTGTTGGCCAGCGCAATATGCGTCGTCTCGCCGCGCGCCAGAAACACACTCCACCCGGCCTCGGTCTTGGATTTGCCGACAAAGCGGTATGGTAACGGAGGCGCCACCGGTTTCGGCGGCGGCACCGGCGCAGCAGGCGGCGGCGGTGGCGGCAGCCAGCGATGCGCAGCGAAGGCCTCACGCTCCTGCGCATCGAGCTTGCGGCGCGGAGTCAGTTCGAGGATGGCGCCGTCTTGCGCAGGGGGCGCGCTTGACGCCGCATTGGAAGACGATGAAGGAGAGGAAGGCGAAGCAGACGCAGTGGGCGCAGTGGTGGCTGTGGTGGCCGCATTGACACTGGAGCGCTTGACCACCACCCCAGCCACGGGCGGGCCGCTATCGCTGTATTGCAACCACACCAGCGCCGTCAGCAGCAGCGCAATGCCGCCCAGCACCAATGGCCGCGCCGCGCCGCACTGCCTGCGCTGCGGCGCTGCTGAGGAAAAAATGCACATGCCCGGTAGCCTGACAACCGCTCCCACCAAGGGCTTTGGCGCAGCATGTATCGTAGACTGACTATTCATGCGGGTTTGCGGGCAGTGGCAAGTGCTGGTTTTGCACCAACCGGCAGTGTACACACGCGCGCAGCCACAATGCGCTCCCCGCGTACCGCGCTCTGAAACCGGCATTCGATGACGCAGATTGTATGCATGCTGCTGGCTTGTTTGGCACTCTCACTCTGGCCGATTGTACCGACTGCGCCATCGCCGCGGCGCGATTGTGCAGGCGGGTTTCGCGCGCGGATGGCTGCTGCCATTTACCGCGCGCTGCGCCATGTTTTGTGCCGTGCGCTTCAGCCTTGTGCGGCACCGCGCGGTTACCGGCGCACCGGCACGCGGGGCGGGTACTGCCGCTCAACGCGCGTCGTGGGGAAACCGGCCTGGGTGCGGCATGAAGTGTTGCGGCTCAGAGCCTTGTTGCCGCGTGGTGCCGGCTGCCGCACGATCGCTGACTTGTTCAACCGCCGCTTTGCGGGCCATGCCGATCCGGCGAGGCGCAACTCGGTGTGCAGTTCCACCGTGGGCAACTGGGTCAAGGCGAATCAGTATCAGGTCACCGTGATGCGGCGCAACCTCAAGCATCGCCTGCCCCCTGCCCTGCCGCGCAATCTGGTGTGGGGTCTGGACTTGACCGGCAAGGGCGACCCGGTTGGTGACGTGCATGCGATTCTGGGCATCGTCGATCATGGCTCGCGGGCCTGCCTTGCACTTGAGGCGGTGAAAGACAAATCGTCGATCACCTTGCTGCGCGCGCTGCTCGTTGTGATCGAGAAGTTTGGCAAACCGAAAGTGATTCGTACCGACAACGAATCGGTCATGACCTCGCGCCTGTTTCGCTTCGGTCTTTGGTGGCTCGGGATCAAGCATCAGCGCAGTGCGGTTTCGTCGCCCTGGATGAACGGGCGCATCGAGCGTTTCTTCGGCACCCTGAAACATAGCCTCGATCAACTGGCCGTCGATAGTCGCGATGCGCTCAACGCCGCGCTGGTTGATTTCAGATTCTTTTACAACCATGTGCGTGGTCATCAGCACTTGGCGGGGCTGACGCCCGCTGAAGCGTGGAGCGGGTTTCGTTGGAAGATCAACGACAGCGCCGGATTGAACTTGACTGCCGTCACGAAAAGCGCTGCTGCCATCGCGGGGTTGCCGCCGGTGCAGGAGAAATTCTGGTTCGAGGCTTGGGATGGGCTGCTCACGGGGTACTACTTGCGACGATGATGGCAGGCCGCGTTGCTCACGCAAAACTGAAATGGATGGACTGTCCAGGGGAACGCTCGTCCGCCCCGCGTTTGGTGATCGATTTCGCTCTGAAAAATCACGCTTGACGGGAATTTGTTGAGGAAATTCTGGAGAAATCGCGGCAATCGATGCGCGGTTTCTGAAAAAAATCGGGTTGCGCGCTAATGATTCTGGTCGTGGCTCCGTTGGACGGGACAAAATCCGTCAAGGTTCTTTATGTGTATTATTTTAGTATAGTTTGCTATACTTTTGTCAAGACGACACGAAAGCGGGGTTTAGCATGGCGCATCTTTATCACTGGTTCACCTCCATGAGTTTCTCCGCGCGAGTGATCGCCC
>JANLTL010000172.1:0-9723 GCA_031362905.1 Burkholderiales bacterium
TCAGCGCAGTCACTGGCAGCGGCGCACCGTTGCGCCGGGCTTCATCAATGCTCATGCCAAGGTCCTTGCGCATCCAGTCGACTGCAAAACCGAAATCGAACTTGTCATCCACCATGGTCTTGCCGCGATTCTCCATCTGCCACGATCCAGCCGCGCCTTTGGAGACTACGTCGAGCACCTGCTTCATGTCGAGCCCGGCAGCGATGCCGAAGTTGATGCCTTCGGCAAGGCCCTGCACCGCGCCAGCAACGCAGATCTGGTTCACCATCTTGGCCAGTTGTCCCGATCCGGCGGGCCCGAGGCACTGCGCCATGCGCCCGTAGGCCATGATCACCGGCTTGATCTCGTCAAACACCGCCTGCTCGCCACCACACATGATGGTCAGCACGCCGTTCTCGGCACCAGCCTGGCCGCCCGAGACCGGGGCGTCGATGAATCGCAAGCCAAGCTTCCTGCACTGGGCATCAATCTCGCGCGCGACATTGGCCGACGCTGTGGTGTGATCGACCAGCACCGCCCCTTTTTTCATGCCGGCGAGGGCGCCGTTGTCACCCAGAATCACCGAGCGCAAGTCATCGTCATTGCCGACGCAGCAGGCGACCACATCGGCATCGTTGGCCGCTTCGCGCGGCGTGGCCGCAAGGTAGCCGCCGAGCTTTTACGCCCATACTGCCGCCTAGGCGGAAGTGCGGTTGTAGACGGTGACGGCGATGCCCGCGCCCTTGAGGTGGCCGGCCATCGGATACCCCATGACGCCCAGGCCGATGAAGGCAGTCTTTTGCGCGGGGACGGGGTCGTATTGTTTGGTCATGAGGAGTCTCGTGGAGGGGATTCAGGGAGGCGGGCAAGTTTACTTGATGCTGCATCTGCCACCACTGTTGCGGCGTACAAACCGGCATGTCTTCCGGTAAGGATCTGCCATGAATCGTTCGCGCAATGCCCTTTTCGCCACCGCTGCGGCTGCCGTGATCGTCGCTATCGGCAGCAGCCCCGCTGCGGCCACCTGCTCAGCCCTTAGCCCATCCCACACCCTCGCACTCGCCGAGTTGTACACGTCAGAGGGCTGCGACAGTTGCCCGCCGGCCGACCGCTGGATGAGCGCGCTGGCCGCCCGCGGACTCGGGCCGGACAAGGTCGTAGCCTTATCGCTGCATGTTGACTACTGGGACTACATCGGCTGGAAGGACCCGTTCGCGCAAGCGCAATTCACCGAACGTCAGCGCCAGATCGCGCGCCTGGCCAACAGCAATCTGGTCTACACACCGCAGGTTGTACTGGCCGGGCGCGACTTTCGCGGCTGGGCCAGCGGTGCATTTGATACGCAAGTCAAATCGGTCAACGCCAAACCCGCACGTGCGGACATTCAACTGGCGTTGAATCTGGTGGAGGGCAAGGTCAATGTGGCCGCCAGTGCGACGGCGAAGACAGCGAGTGCATCGAACCACAAGCCGCAACTGTTTGTCGCATTGATCCAGAATCGGATCGTCAGCCCGGTCAAGGCCGGCGAAAACCGCGGCGTCACGCTCAAGCACGACTACGTGGTGCGCGACTGGCTAGGCCCGGTGGCGCTTGGCGCGGACGGCAAAGCGCGTCTCGAGAAATCAATCGCACCGCCAAAAGGCGCTCCCACCAACGATCTTGGCGTAGTTGCATTCGTTCAGGATGCAGCCAATGGTGACGTACTGCAGGCATTGAGCCTCGCAGCCTGCAAGACATAGTCGCGCCGGGCCGCACCCGGGCGCACCGGGAATCTGGCGCCGGGCGGCGCGCCGCAAGCCAGGCCGAACGCTTCCTGTCGCGTTTCGTGCGAAAGTACGCCTGTTCATTACTCGCCGCCCGGCAGGGCAAACCAGACATGACCCAAGTGGCTCCTCTCACTGGCGTTTTCCCCATCGCGCCCACGCCGTTTATTGCTTCCGGCGAGCTTGACCTGCCCGGCATGCGCCGCGTGCTCGACTGCATGATCGATCAGGGCGTCGATGGCATCTGCATCCTCGCCAATTACTCCGAACAGTTTTTACTTACCGATGAAGAGCGGGACACACTGCTTGACCTCTGCCTTGAACAGGTCGCCGGGCGCGTGCCGGTGATCGTGACGTGCAGCCATTTTTCGACGCGGATTGCGGCAGCGCGTGCCAAACGGGCGGTGGAAGCCGGTGCGCAAATGTTGATGCTGATGCCGCCGTATCACGGCGCATCCTTGCGCGTGGACGAAAAAGGCATCGTCGAGCATTTCGCAGCCGTCGCGGCGGCGGCGGTGGCGTCGAACGGTACTGCCGTGCCCCTGATGGTGCAGGATGCGCCGCTCTCCGGTGTCACACTTTCGGTGCCACTGCTCACGCGCCTTGCGCGCGAGATGCCGCAGGTGCGCTACTTCAAGATCGAAGTGCCGAGCGCCGCCGCCAAGTTGCGCGCACTGATCGAAGCGGGCGGCAAGTCGATCGCCGGCCCCTTCGACGGTGAAGAGAGCATCACGCTGATGGCCGATCTCGACGCCGGCGCCACCGGGACAATGCCGAGCGCGTTGGTTCCCGATCTAATCGGGCCGGTGGTGCGGGCCTACCTGAGTGGCAAGCGCGATGAGGCCACAAATCTCTACGCGCGCATCCTGCCGCTGATTAACTATGAAAACCGTCAGTGTGGCCTGCGCGCCTGCAAGACGGTGATGATGGAAGGCGGCGTCATCGCGAGTGACGCGGTGCGCCATCCGCTCGAAGCCATGCACCCGGCCACGCGCGCAGGCTTGCTGGAGCTGGTGCGCGAGGTCAACCCCGTCGTGTTGCGTTGGGCCAAATGACCCTCCCCCAACTCAACATCACCGACGTTACGCACGTGATTCAACTGGCGATTGCGCCGGTGTTTTTGCTCAATGCAGTGGCGGCGCTGATTGGCGTGCTCACGGCACGCCTGGGGCGCGTGGTGGATCGCATTCGCTATTTTGAAGACTGCACCGAACCCTACGCGCCGGACGAATTGCAGTACGCGCAAGCCGAAATAAGCCGTCTGGGGCGGCGGCTCAAGCTGATTTATTTCGCGATGACCTTTGAGGTCTTCTGCGCATTGTTTGTCGGTCTGCTGATCGTCGTTGCATTCTTCGATGCCTTTGTTGCCGCCAATTACTCCAAGATGATCGCGCTGTTGTTCGCGGCGGCGATGATGGCGTTCATCGGCGGGCTGGTGATGTTTTTGCGCGAGATATTTTTGGCCATTGGCTCGCCCAAGCGTGAATTGAAGGCACAGGTGCTTGAGGCGAAGACGGCGGATACCGCGCCGGTATGAAAGGGCCGCGACTACTCGCCGCTTCATTCGAGAAGGCCGGAGAGTGGCTCCCATCAAGGGGTGCAACGGTACTGCGCCTGCGAGGCGCCCCCACCAACGGTTTCATGGCTTCGTAAGAGGGATGTGTGATGTTGGCCAACACCCGCATGTATTCCGTCAACCCCGCGGCCAAGGCGGCGTGGCAGCAGGTGTTGCGTTGGTGCCTGGCGCGCGCGCGCCTGCCCTGGCAGGTGATCGATCACGATCCGCCGGCTTCGATCAGCGAGCTGTGGGCGCGCAACGATATTGGCGTGATGCAGATGTGTGGCTTGCCGTATGCGGTGCGCAAGCCGGCGCCGCGCCTGATCGCCGCGCCGGTGCCATCGCCCGCGCGCTACGGCGGGCGCGCCGTCTATTTCTCCGACCTCGCCGTGCGCGCCGACGCGCCCTACCAGCGCATCGAAGACACGTTCGGTGCGCGCATCGGCTGGACCCTGCCTGATTCGCAATCGGGTTACTTTGCGTTGCGCTATTACCTGCTGCAGTTGCATCAGCAACGCAAAGCAGCTTCGGCGACTGCGCCCAATGAGCCGGCGTCCGGGGCGCCGTTGTTTGGCGAAGTCGTGCCGCGCCTGATCCACCCGCGCGGCGTGATTCAGGCGCTGCTTGACGGACGCATTGACGTGGGACCGCTTGACAGTTACTCGCACGATCTGATCCGCCATAGCGAGCCGGAGATTGCGCGAAGCATTCGCGTGCTCGCTACCACGACACCGACCGCGATGCCGCCGTTCGTGAGTACCCATCCCGATGCAAGCGAAGCCGATCTGCAGCGCCTGCGCGAGGCGTTTCTGGCTGTGCACGAAGAGCCGTCACTGGCTGAAGCACGCGGCGTGATCTTGCTCGAACGCTTTGCCACGGTGGCGCCGCGCGACTACGCGCTCACGCGCGAGCGTCATGATGAGGTGCTGGCTGCGCCCGAGCGGTGGTGACAGTCGGAAGGGGCGTTAGCGCAACTCCCAGTCACGCGGGCCGGGAGAAATATTTCTCATTCACACAAGGAGCGCGTGCTCAACCTCGCCTGATGTACCGGGCACGGCTGCTGAGCTGAGGGCTATTCCTTGCAGTCGGCCGCGCCACCCGCACCACCTGGGTTAACCGTGCCAGGTGCGTCTGCGGTCAGCGCTGCGGTCCAAGCATCGAGCCCGGAGCGCGCTGCGCTCTGTGGTTCGCGTGAACGCAAAAAGCCGGGACCGGCGCTGGCGATCAATCCGGACTTGGCGCTCACCATGGGAAATACGGCCTCGTGCATGAAGCGGGCGACGGAGTGGGCGCCCGGGTTTGCATCGGGCGCGCCGGCAGATGCTCCGACGGGAGCACCCCACTGCACGCCGCGGGCGATCAAGTCGATCAGCTGCGCGCCAAGCGTGACCGGACTGCGCGCGCCGTGCGTCGCCGCGTTGAACCAGGCATAGTGCGCCGCGCGATCGGCGGCGCCGTGTTTGCTCGAGTCCTGGCAGGTGAAGTCGCGCAGGGAGTGGATCGGGCCAAAGTGCGCGTCGTCGATCATGTCGCGCCCGGCGTGCCCCTCCGCGAACGAATCCTGCACCGTGTGCAGCAGTGCACCAAGCGCGAGCCGGCGCACGCGCTCGGGCGTGACGTTGTCGCGGATCTCAAAAAACTCCGCAACGCTGACCGCCTCGAAACCATTCAGAATGCTGGCAAATTCAGCTAGCGTGCCGATTTTGGCTTCGGCGGCGATTTCACCACTGGCCACCTGATAGGCAAATTTCGCCCAGAGCAGAATGCGCGCATGGCCCTGGGCCAGCGTCTCGCCGCGCGAGGCCATCGCGTGCAGGTACTGCATGTCGCCATAGTGGGAGCGGAACAGGAAGTTGCCGCCTTGTCTGAATTCGCGGTTGCCGGGGTCATTGGCGGCAAGGCCCGCAGCATGCGCCATCAATAGCGCCCAGCAGGCGGCGTTTTCCGGCACGCGCACTTCACCGCACACCAATGCCGATGGGGTGACCAGCGTCATCAGGGCACGCGCCGTCTTGATCGGCGGCGCATCGTTGAAGCGAGCCGCGCGGATCAGGTCTTCGGCGTCCTCGCCCAGATCGGACGCGCGCGATTGCAACTCGCCGCTGCGGCCGGCGCAGCGCAGGATCATGTCGTCGCCGCTGAAATTGCGCGCCTTCAACCCGCCACGCGCGAGCGGCGCACGCGCGCAGCGAATCGACATATCGGTAAGGTTCTCGTGAACCGCTTCCTTGAGCTGCCCCATCGCCGCCGGCACGCGCACACCCATCGCAATCGGCCCGAGCAGCAGCATGCGCGGGTTATGCAGGAAGGATTCAAGCTGCGCCTCGATACCGCGTGGTGACGCGCCGAACGGGCGGTAGCTCCAGGGGTCGATCTTGAATGCGTCCGATGGCGCACTGACGAGGCAGGTCGCCAGACCGAAAAAAATGCTCGCAGTGCGGCTAATGTGACGGTTGATTTTCAGGCTGGTGTGACGCATCGGGAAATTGTAGTGGAAGCCTCGCTTAACGGAGATAGAGTGGCAGTTGTTATGGAGCCGAATGCCTCCGCAATACGCGGCGCGTCGCGCCCCGTATTGCGCCAGGACCAGCCACGCGGGCTGGCGCGCTTGCCCCGGCTCCCGCTAGAAGGAGCGCGATGTCAACACTCAGTCTCATCGCCTCTGCGCTTGCAGCGTCATGGAGTTTTGGTTGTGCCGCATCGGCCGCTCCGGCTGAATCCTCATTCAACCAACACCATTCCTGGCGGAGCCAACGTACAGCGATTTGGCCTGACGGCGGATTGAATCGGTGTGTGCTGCAACGGCAGCCTGATCCATGTCAGCCTGCGGACGTGGTTCCAGGTCGAAGTGATGGTGCGTATCGATGCCGCGCACCAGCGTGGCGGCATCCCGCACCTTCGACTGGCGCACGTGGGTCGGGATGTAGCGAATTGCCAGGCCGATGCGGCGGTCACCGCTGCGGTTCGGTTCTGACCCATGCACCAGCTTGATATGGTGCAGCGACATCTGCCCCGCCGCGAGCGGGACAGCCACCGCGCTGGCAGCATCCACGTCGACGGCAATCTCCTGCCCCCGGGACAACAGGTTGTCACGATGGAAGGTGTCGCGATGCGGTAGCTGGTCTTGCAAGTGGCTGCCGGACACGAAAGCCATGCAGCCACTCTCGGCAGTGGCATCCGACAGGGCCACCCAGGCCGTGACCACGGAATCGCTATCCAGGCCCCAGTAGGTTGAGTCCTGGTGCCAGGAAACAAAGCCAGCACTGGCCGGCTCCTTGATAAAGAAGTTGGTGGTCCAGCACAACACATCGGGCCCGATCAAATCGGCAACCGGCTCCACCACGGCTGGGTGATGCACCAGCTCGCTGGCCCAGGTGAACAGCAGATGGACTTTGTGTTTGTACTTGCCGTGCAGCGATTTGCCGGCGCCGGTCTCATGCTTTTCAAGGGCGCGTCGATAGCGCGTGACTTCTTCGGACGACAGTGCCGGCAGTGGAAACAGATAGCCGTCACGCCGGTAGCGGGCCACTTCAGCTGCAGTCAGGTGCATGACAAACCTGGTAGGTTTGCGGCTTGACCCCCACCTTCTCAAGCGCGTCGCGCAGCCCGAGGTCATACAGCACCTTGGCCGAGTTGGCACTTTGCTGCACGCCGGCGCCAATTTCTCCAGGCTTCGGCGCCTGATCGAACACCCTCACCTTGAAGCCACGCTTCATCAGGCAGGCCGCGGCGGAGAGGCCACCCAGCCCTGCACCGGCAATCAGTACTTCGGCTTTGTTCACGTCGGGTGTCCATCAAAAGAGGGGTTGTGTGCTGCACTGATCCTGTCCTGGGACGATCGGAAAAATCAGCATTGATTTCTGCCAAGTTTATCGCCTTGGGGCATGTTGGTTACTTGCCCACCGTGTTTAAATCGCGCAGTGTGGAACACCAAACCCCGGTGGCGAACCTGGCTGGTGGGGGCGGCAAATCGAGTGTTTCAGGAGGACTGAAGGCAAGCCCACGGTGCAATACTTGGCCCCATGGGGTGGAGACGCCTATCCGTAGGGCCGTGGCCCTGCGGTTCCCCTAAAATCGTGTGATGGATTCCATCGCCGAAGCCGCCGCGCCGGTCTTTCCGTTCAAACGTGAATGCCCGTTCGACCCGCCGCCGCAATACGCCGCCGCGCGCGCCGCCGGCCCGGTCTGCCCGGTCACGCTGTGGAACGGCAAGCGCGCGTGGCTGGTGACACGCCATGCCGAAATTCGCGCCGTGTTGTCAGACGACGCCCGTTTCTCGGGGGCGATGGCGCATCCCGATTTCCCCACCGTCACCGCCGCGCGCGTGGTGGTGGACCAGAACGAGCGCGCCTTTGTCGGCATGGACAACCCGGCGCACGATGCCTACCGGCGCCTGTTCACGCGCGAGTTTTCGGTGCGGCGCATGCAGGCCTTGAAGCCGCAGATCAGCGCGATTGCCGAGCAACTGCTTGGCGAGATGGAGGCGCACGGCCCGCCCGCCGATCTGGTGGCGCTTTTGGCGGTGAAGTTTCCCTCGCTGGTGATGTCGGCCCTGTTCGGCTCGCCCTATGAAGACCATGAATTCATCATCGCCTGTGCCGCTGCGCGCCACGGCCTGACCCAATCGACCGGCGAGGCCGAATCGAAGGCGCGCGAGCTGGCGGCCTACGTGCGCCGGCTGATCGATGTGAAGGAGAAGACGCCGGGCGACGACATGGTGAGCCGCATCATCGAGGAGCATGTCAAGCCGGGCAAGCTCGCGCGCGATGACTTTGCCGAGATCGGCGCGATGATCCTGCGTGCCGGTCACGACACCACCACCAACATGATCGGCATGGGCACCCTGTTGCTGTTGCAGAACGACGCACTGCGGCGGCAACTGACCGATGATCCGTCCCTGATCGAAGCTGCGGTCGAGGAGTTGTTGCGCTACGTCAGCCCGGTGCAGTTCTCGCCGCGCCGTGTTGCGCTCGAAGACGTCGCGATCGGCGGGGTGACGATTCCAAAAGGCGAAGGTTTGTTCATGCTGTTGGGCTCGGCCAACCGCGACGAGCGGGTGTTCGAGCGGCCCGACGAGCTCGACTTCAAGCGTGACGCCTCGGCGCACCTCACCTTCAGCTTCGGCATTCACCAATGCCTCGGGCAAATGCTGGCGCGCTATGAGTTGCACATTGTGTACGCAGCCATCCTGCGCCGCCTGCCCAACTTGCGCCTCGCGGTGCCGCTCGAGCAGATCCGCTTCAAACACGACATGCAGATTTACGGCGTGCATAATCTGCCGGTAGCGTGGTGAGCGCATGATCCGCGTTTATGCCGATCCGCAAAAATGTGTCGGTGCTGGCCACTGTGTGCGCACCGTACCCGAGGTGTTCGACCAGCGCGAAGAAGATGGCATCGTCGTCTTGCTTGTGCCAGCCGCGCCCGATGCGCTTGCGGCATACTTGAACAAAGCGGTGCAGTTGTGTCCGTCACAGGCCATCCGCATCGAACACATTTCAGAAAATTCCTAGGAGACACACATGACGAAATCGCTGAAACCCGCTCTGGGAGCCATTCTTGCGGCACTTTTTGCTTGCGCCCCGCTTGCGGCGCAGGCGCAGGAATTTCCCGCCAAGCCGATCCGCCTGTTGATTCCCTTCCCGCCTGGCGGCGGCACCGACTTTGTGTCACGCACAGTCGGCACCAAGCTGGCTGAAGCGTTCAAGTGGAATGTAGTGCTCGAGAACAAGCCGGGTGCTTCGGGCAACCTGGCACTGGCCGAAACCGCGAAGGCGGCGCCCGACGGCTACACCATCGTCATGGGCCAGTCCGACAATCTGCCACTCGGGCCCCATCTGTATGCCAATGTCGGCTACGACACGGTCAAGAGTTTTGCGCCCATCATCCAGGTGTCGGAGGCGTCGCTCGCCATCGTAAGCAATGCGCAAGGCGCAGCCAACCCGAACAAACTGGCGAACATGGCGGATCTGGTGGCCAAGGGCAAGACCGGCGCCGGGATCAGCTGGGCCACTGCCGGCAATGGCAGCATGGGCCATTTGTTTGGCGAGCAGTTCAAGACCGCTGCGAACATCAGGCTGCTGCAGGTGCCTTACAAAGGCGCAGCGCCGGCGCTGACCGACGTGATGGGCAACTCGGTAGACGTGGCGATCATGTCGGTGCCCTCGGTACTCGGGCATGTGCGCAGCGGCCGGCTCACGGCGCTGGCGGTGAGCACGGCGAAGCGTTCAGCGATGTTGCCCGACACGCCGACCTTAAGCGAAGCCGGCGTCAAGGGTGTGGATGCCGGCATTTGGCTCGGACTGTTTGCGCCGGCCGGCACGCCGCCTGCCGTGATTGCGCGACTCAACGCTGCTGTCAATCAGGTGCTGCAAGCGCCCGACGTGCGCGAAAAGATTGCCAATGGCGGCGCGGTCGCGGCAGGTG
>JANLTL010000247.1:0-3125 GCA_031362905.1 Burkholderiales bacterium
CACACGGCCGCGCCCTGTCCGGTCGAAGTGAAGAAAGCCTTGATCGACTGGTGGGGGCCGGTGGTGGTGGAAACCTACGGCAGCACCGAAATGGGCACGGCCACGGTGTGCACCTCGCACGACTGGCTCGCCCATCCGGGCAGCGTCGGGCGCGCCACGCCGGGTACCCGCTTCGCGTTTTACGATGAGCAAGGCCGCGTTGTACCCGAGGGCGGCATTGGCGAAATCTATGCGCGCGTGTCCTGCTATGCCGATTTCACCTATCACCGCCATGATGCCAAGCGCCGCGAGATGGAGCGGGACGGCTTGATCAGTTGCGGTGACGTCGGCTACATGAAAGAGGGCTTTCTGTATCTGTGCGACCGCCGTTCCGACATGGTGATTTCGGGTGGCGTCAACATCTACCCGGCCGAGATTGAATCAGCGCTGGTGCAGGCACCGCAAGTGCGCGACTGCGCGGTGTTCGGCATTCCGGATGACGATCTTGGAGAAGTGTTGATGGCGGCGATCGAGCTTGCGCCCGGTGCCACCATGAGTGCCGATGCCGTGCGTGCTTTCCTTGCGCCAAGCCTGGCCAAGTACAAAATTCCGAAGCACATCAAATTTCATGCAGCACTGCCGCGAGAAGACAGCGGCAAGATCTTCAAGCGGCGCCTGCGCGATCCCTATTGGGAAAAGGCCGGGCGGCAGATTTGATGGCAGTGCATCGCAGGGCCAGTCGGTAAGCAATGAGCGGAGGGTGGCATGCAGTCCACGATGGAATCAGTACTGATGTTTCGGAGAGCCTTGGTGGGAGCGGCTCTCATCGCGGCGGCATCCCTGGCCGCCATGCCTCCTGTCGCACAGACGCAGGACGCCGGCAGTTTCCCCAACCGTCCGCTGCGCATCGTCACGCCCACGGCGGCGGGCGGCAACATCGACATCATGGCGCGCGCGCTGGCCGAGAAGCTCGCCACTGCATGGGGGCAGGGCGTGGTGGTCGAGCCGCGCCCGGGCGCCAACGGCGTGCTCGCGCATGCTGCAATCCGAAATAATGATTACCCGGAAACCCTTGGTGGAAGCGCTTGAACGATGCCGGATGACTTGAAAGCCATGTTGGGAGAGGCTGTTGGCGCCGCCACTGTATCCAAACATGGTTGAAGTGACCCCGTCCTGGCTTCAGGCGCGCTTCACCCGCGCGGCGGGGCTGGCTTGGGTCAGTGCCAGTGACGATGGTGTTCACCTGCGGCTGCCCTGCGTCAGTGGGGTGCGTGATGCCGTGGGTGCGATCGACCAGCGCGCCATTGCGGCGATGCTCGATCACGCCTCGAGCGCCGCGATTTATCGCGTGATCCCCCCGGTGACGGCGATTGCCACGCTGGAGTTGCACGTGGCCTTCGCGCGCGCGGCGCCACCGGGCGGCGCGGTGACCATCCTGGGGCATAAGGTGCGCATCGCCGGTGGCGTGGCGCTGGTCGAAGCGGTGGCGCATGACGAAGCGAGCGGCGCTCTGGTCGCGCAGGCGACGGCATCGTTCATTGTCGGCGCCGCACCCGGGGGAGAGTCCGAGCGCAGTGACACCGACGCGGATGCGCTGCACGAACTGCGCAATCAGACGGCAGACCAATTTGATTCCTACGAATCTTTCGTCGGCTTGTCGCGCGATGGCGCCGCGCATCTGCCGTTTGCCCCGCGCTTGATCGGCGCCGAATCTTTGCCGGCCCTGCACGGCGGCGTGGTCGCGACTTTGTTGGCCACGGCCGCCTGTGATCTTGCAGCGGGTGAGAGTGCACATCGCCTCGCGGTGCTGACCGTGCAATACCTGCGCGCCGGCCGTGCCGAAGAAACACGGGCACACGCCGTGTTCGACAAGCGTGGCGGGCGCGCCAACTTCGTTTCGGTGATTGCCACGCAGGCGAACGGCACCCGCGAAGTCGCACGCGCGCAGTGCATTTTTGTGGGGGGCTTGTGACGGACATCCCAGACCTCTCCAATCCAACCGACCTCGGCAACGAGCTGGTATCAGCCAGGGCCTTTGCGGACGGCGCGCGCATTCACCGCGCGCTCGATCATCTGCGCGCGCTGGGCGGGCCGGTGTGGGTGACGCCTGACAACTTCCGCCCGTTTTGGGCGGTGGGCAAACACGCGCACATCATGCAGGCCTCGACCGACCAGCAAAGCTGGATCAACCGGCGCCGCCTGACCCTGATGAGCCGTGCACAGGAAGCGGCCGCGTTCAAGGGTGCGGAGCGCTACGGTGCGGTGTTGCGCACGCTGATTCACATGGATGAGCCGGATCACAAGCACTACCGCGCGGTCACACAAGGCTGGTTCAACGGCAGCGCAGTGCGCGCGCAGCAGGCGATGCTCGAGGCGCTGGCCGACGAATACCTCGCCAGGCTGGACGCTGCGGCGGACGCGCCGGCAAGCAAGCGCGTAGGCGGCGGGCGCAGCGGCACGATTGACTTCGCCAGCGAGATTGCCACTCTGTATCCGCTACGCGTCATCATGGCCATCCTCGGCGTGCCGATCGAAGACCTCGACTTGATGCACCGGCTCACCAAGACTCTCGCCGCGCCGCAAGACCCGGACTTCGGCAGCGACGTCGATGTGGGCGCCTCGTTGTTCGACTCGATTCCGCTGTTCACCGAGTATTTTTTGAAGATGATGGAAGACCGCCGCCGCCATCCGCGCGACGACCTCGCCAGCATCATCGCCAATGGCCAGATCCTGGGTGGGCCGTTGGGTGAACTCGAGACCGTGTCCTACTACATCACGATGGCGGTGGCCGGCCACGACACGACTGCTGCGGCAATGGCGGGTGGCTGTCTCGCCCTGGCTGAACGCCCGGAGCAATGGGCCAAGCTCAAGGCGCACCCCGAGATGCTGCGCACGGCAGTGGACGAAATGATCCGCTGGGTCACGCCGATCAAGCACTTCATGCGCACCGCCACACGCGACACCACGCTGGGTGATCAAAAAGTCAGCGCAGGCGAATCGATCACCATGTACTACCTCTCGGGCAACCGCGACGCAGAAGTGTTCGACGCACCCTTCGAGTTTCGCGTTGACCGTACGCCCAATCGCCATCTCGCGTTCGGCTTTGGCGCCCACGTGTGTCTCGGCATGGCCTTGTCGCGCCTGGA